>JBHIBR010000141.1:0-5449 GCA_046759145.1 Nitrospinota bacterium
CGTCTTCTACCGCCCGTGGGAGGCGGCGCGGGGGGCCGCCCTGCCCCTGGCCGTGGCGCTGGTGACGGCCCTTCTCGCCGCCTGGCGCGTGGCCCTCTGGGTGGAGCAGCCGGACGCCGTCCGCAGCATCCTCTACCTCTGGCCCCTCCCGGTCCTCCTGCTGCCGGCCCTCTGGGCGGGGCGCGAGATCCGCCGGCACTTCGCGCCGCACCCCTCGTTCCGCCTGCCGCAGAGCTTCGTCATGGGGACCAACTTGGTGATGCTGTCGTTGGCTGCGGGCGCCGCCATATACCTCTTCTCCCAATACGTCGAGCTCTCCGACCGCACCGGCGCCCCCAACTTCGCCGACCTGCGCGCGGGTTTCGTCCTGATCTGCCTCGCGGTGGAGATGTGCCGTCGCTGCTTCGGGGCGACGCTTCCGATTCTCTCCACCCTCTCCATCGTCTACGGAATGTGGGGCAACCTGATGCCCGGCCCCCTGCGCCACGGGGGACAGGGGTGGTCGGAGCTCCTCGGGAAGCTCTCCACCGACTTCATCGGCGGCGTGCTGGGCTTCCTGGTGGTCATCTCTTCCACCTTCATCATCATGTTCCTCCTCCTCGGCGCCTTCCTCCAGGAGTCGGGCGCCGCGCGCTTTTTTGTGAACTTCTGCCTGGGCCTCTTCGGGCGGCTGCGGGCGGGCGCCGGGTTCGCCGCCGTGGGCAGCAGCGCCTTCATGGGCACCGTCTCGGGCAGCGCCTCGGGCAACGTCGTCACCACGGGCACCTTCACCATCCCGCTGATGATGCGCACGGGCTACAGCCCCCACATCGCGGCCGCAGTGGAGGCCTCCGCCAGCAGCGGGGGGCAGATCATGCCCCCGGTGATGGGCGCGGGCGCCTTCATCATGAGCGAGCTCATCGAGGTGCCCTACGTCAAGATCATCGGCTACGCCGCCATCCCGGCCATCCTCTACTTCCTCATCGTGGGGATCAACCTGCAGTTCGCGGCAGGCAAGCTCGACCTTCAGCGCATCCCGCCCGAGGAACTCCCCGACTGGCGGGCGGAGTTGCGGCGGGGCTGGATCTACCTGTTGCCCCTAGCCGTCCTGGTCTACTTCCTGATCGAGGGATATACGCCCGTGTTCGCCGGGGTGTGGGCGGTCTTCGTCATGGCTGCGGTATGGATGCTCCAGCAGGGCTACTTCGGTCTCCGCGCCCTGGGCCGCGCGCTCTGGTACGCCGCCATCCCGGCGACGGTGGCGGCGCTCCTGCTGGTGGTCTACGGCGTCCAGAGGACCCTCTACGCCCTCTTGCCCGCCGCGGCTGCACTGGACAGTCTCGTCTACCCCTTCGAGTTCCTCTACCACGGGGCCGTCTTCTTCCTCCTCGCCACCGGCCTCCAGGCTCTCCTGCTCCGCCTCCTGGGCAGCCGGCGGGAGGGGGACGCCTCACCCCTGCGGCTGGGCGAGGTGGCGACCCTCCTGTGCAACCCGTTCCTCTACGCCCGGCGGTTTCGGGCCCGAGGAGAGGCCGCCCCGGACGTGGCCGCGGCGGTGGCGACCCGCAGCTGGTTGCGCAGTGTGCTCCGGGCGCTGGCGGTCGGCGGCCGGCAGGGGGCGGAGTTCGGCGTCACCTTGGCCACCATCGAGCTTGTGGTCCAGGTGCTCTCCATCACGGGCGTCGGCAACAAGATGAGCCTGCTCATCGAGAGCCTGGCGGTGGACGTGTGCTTCCTGGGCGAGGCCGCGGGGGGCGGCTGCGCCTGGGGCCTGGGGATCGACGGCTTCCTGGTGGGCCTCCTCCTCACCGCGGTGGCCTGTGCCATCCTGGGGATGGGGATGCCCACCACCGCCGCGTACGTCCTGCTGGCCATCCTGGGCGGGCCGGTTCTCATCAGTCTCACCAAGCCCGTCCTGGTCGGCCTCGGGGGTCCCGAATGGGCCCAGGCCATCGTCGCCATCCGGGGCGAGAGGGTGGCGGCCCACATGTTCATTTTTTATTTCGCCATCCTCTCCGCCATTACGCCCCCGGTGGCCATCGCCGCGCTGGTGGGCGCCAAGATGGCCGGGGCCCCGTATTTCAAGACCGCCTTCACCGCCCTCAAGTTCGCCATCGTGGGGTTCGTCGTGCCCTTCCTCTTCATGTATATGCCGGGCATCCTTGCCCTGACGGAGCCGCTGGAAGTGCTGCGGGTCTCCTTCTCCACCCTGCTGGGCTTCATCGCCCTCTCGGCCTTCTTCCAGGGCTACCTCCTCGCCCCCACGAGCCTGCTGGACCGCCTGTTGCTGCTCCTGGCGGGGCTGAGCTTCTTCCTTGTCGGCCTCCGGGGCGAGCTCCTTTGGGGCGTGCTGGGCGTCGTCCTCGGCTCGCTGGCGGTGGCCAAGCAGATGGGTTGGAGCCGGGCCCGGAGGCCGGAGAGGCGCCTCGCGGGCGGTGGGGGCGGCTAGGAGCGGCGGGCGCGGGCGGCGGGGTCCTTCATGGCCTCGCGCCGGTCATCGCGGACGATGAGGGCGTGCCCCCGGCACCAGCGCCTCAGGTTTTCCGACTCTTGCTCCAACTCATAGGGCAAGCGCGCCAGCTGTGAGCGCCGGGCCCGCAGGTAGTGGATGCGGTCCTGGTTGAAGCGCTGGTGTTCGATGAGGCCCTTTAGCTGGGCGGCGGCTTCTTTCTCCGCCCTGTCGGCGGCGGCGAGTGCCGGTTGTCGGGCGGCCAGTACCTGCCGGAGCTGGCGGCACTCCGAGGAGGACCGCAGGCGGCTCAAGAGGCCCAGAGCGGCGATTCCGAGGGCGAGCGCCAAGAGCAGGAGGTCGGCCGTCTCCATCCCCCGGGCGAGGAAGGCCTCCAAGAGGGGTCTCATGGGGCGTCGTCCCAGGCTCTCCAGTCCGAGCCCCGGAAGCGGTCCGCGTCGGGGTGCTTCTCCCAGTGCTCCCGGACCTCGCGCAGGAACTTGACCTTGCCGGGGAGACCGGTGTCTTCCAGGGCCTTCTCCCGGCCCCACACCTCTTCTTCGAGCTGGGAGAGGAGCTTGATCTGCTGCGGGAGGAGCCTTCCCTGGAAGGTCCCGAGGGATTGCTGGGCGCGGCGGAGGTTCGCCTCGTGGCGCTGGCGGGCGGTCCGCTTCTGCGCAATGGCGCGGTTGAGGCGGTCCCGTTCCCTCATCCTACGGTAGTAGGACCGGATGTACCAGGCCCCGGCCAGGAGGAGCAGGCCGATCTCGGCGCCCATTCTTATGTCGACCAGGTAGGCAGCCTCGGGCACCTGCACCTCCGCGCGCAGGGCACTCCCTGAGCGAGCCGACTATAGCAATCCCCGGGCCGGGCGCAAAGCCCGAGGCGGCTCCACCCCCTGGCGGGCTCGCGCCAGGAGCCCCTCCAGCGTCCAGTCCAGGGGGATCCTCACCTTGCCTTTCCCCTTGCGCTCCAGCAGGAGGTGGCCCCGCTCCAGGCCGAAGCAGAAGAGCTCTCCCGTGAGCGCGGCGTCCGCGCGGCAGTACTCCAACACCTTCTGCCGTTCCCCCGCCCGCCACCAGGCGAGGGACTGGAGCCCATCGGCGAGCTTCGCCGCCCCCAGGGTGGCCTGGGCGAGTGCCCCCAAGCTGGGGCGGAAGCCGATCCGGCCCGCCAGGTCTCGCAGCATGTCGAAGGTGGGGAGGGCGCGGGCGAGGTCGACCCGGGAGTGCGCCCGCAGCACCTGGTAGTCAAAGCCCAGGATGTTGAAACCCACCACCAGGTCGGCCCCCCGGAGGGCAGCCAGCAGGGAGGGGGCTTGCTCTTCCAGGTATTCTTCAACTCCCCCCTCCGGCCAACGCCAGAGCACGGCGCAGGCGAGGCCCATCCGGTCGGCCCGCTCCCAGCCGCCCACCTCCTCGGCGCTGCGCTGGGTCTCGAGGTCGAGGACGAGGACCCGGGGCGCTCTCGCGCGGTCGGGGAGAGCGCGGGGAGGTTCGGCTCTCCTCGGCTCCAGGGGCGGGGCGTCGCCCTCCTCCCGGGGAGGGAGTTCTTCCCTCCCGAGCACCATCCGGAGGACCCAGATGGCCGCCTCCTTGTCGAGGGGGTAGTTGCCCGAGCCGCACTTGGGCGAGTGGACGCAGGAGGGGCAGCCCCCCTCGCAGGGGCATGCCTCCACCACCTCCAGGGTTTTGGCAAAGAGAGCCTCCGCCTGCTCGAAGCCTTGCTCGGCGAGGCCGACCCCACCCGGGTGGCCGTCGTAGAAGAAGATGGCCCCTTTGCCCACCTGGGGGTGGAGGGGAGTGGAGATGCCCCCGATGTCGTCCCGGTCACACAGGGCGAAGAGGGGGAAGAGGCCGATGGCGGCGTGCTCGGCGGCGTGGATGCCGCCCATGAAGTGGAGCCCCCGCGCGGCCACCCCGCGGGCGAGCGCCTCCTCCAGCTCCACCCAGAAGCCCACCGTCTCGAAGGTGGTGGGGGGGAGCTCCAGGGGGTGCACGCCGAGTCGCTCCTGCCGGGCGGTGGAGCGCTTCTCGTAGCCCGTAATGTGGGTGGTGACCCGCAGGCGGCCGAGGTGCAGCCGGGCGTTGCCCAGGGAGCGGCTCCGCTCCCGGGTGAGGATCTCCGTCTCCTTCTCGGTGCGGGCGCGGGTGAAGTAACGGGCATCGGAGGGGCGCACCCGGACGTTGCGCCGCTCGAGGTCGAGAGCCGCCACCTCGTACTGGCGCCCCCGGTGGAGGTAGATGGCCCCCGGGTGGCACTCGGTGAGGGCCTGGTGGCCGTTCACGTGTCCGATGGGCTCGGCTCGACTGAGCTCGCCGAAGTCGGACCCCTCGAGGATGGCGAAGGACTCCCCTGCCCCCCGGAGGTCCACCCGGCGGTGGGGCCGTCTGCGCGCGGCGAACCAGCGCTCCCCCTCGGCGCTCCGCAGGAGTTCCCCCTCATCCTCCAGTTCCCCGGCGGCCCGCCGCCAAGCCCTTGGGAGGGTGGGCTCCCCCCCCTCCAGGGGCAGCTCCGCCGCCGCGCAGGGGAGGTGCTGGGCGAGGAGATAGGGGTTCTCCGGGTCGAGGGTGGCCCGCTCGAAGGGGCGCCCAAAGAAATCCTCCGGGTGGGTGACGAGGTACTGGTCCAGGGCGTCGCGCTCGGCGATGAGGGCGATCAGGCTCTCGCGCTCGCCTCGTCCCACGCGCCCGCCCCGCTGCCAGGTATTGATGATGGAGCCCGGGTAGCCCACCAGGATGCAGACGTCCAGCCCGCCGATGTCCACCCCGAGCTCGAGGGCGCTGGTGGAGACCACCCCGGCGAGCCCACCTCGCTTGAGCTGGCGCTCCACCTGGCGGCGTTCCTCGGGGAGAAAGCCCGCCCGGTAAGAGCTCACCCGCCCGCGGAGCTCCGGGTGAGAGCCGAGGGTCCAGGTGTAGATGAGCTCCGCGGCCCGGCGCCCTTTGGTGAAGACGATGGTCTTGAAGCCGGCCAGCAGGGCCCGGGCGAAGAGCCGGCTCGCCACGGTGTGGGCGCTCA
>JBHIBR010000142.1:0-5439 GCA_046759145.1 Nitrospinota bacterium
GACCACATCGTTCACGTCGTTGCTGATGAGGGAGCTCTTGTTGGAGTCGCGCCAGAAGACCACCGCCCCCGACCCCCGATGGACCATCTCGATGCGCGCCCCGGCGGCCGCCCCGCGCTGCCCTCCGCCGTTGGTTCCCTCTCACCTCCGAGGCGGGCACCGCTTTATGCTACCATCAGCGCCGGGGAGGAGCAAACTCCGCGTCCACTCCCGAGAGGCGAAGTCAGGGAAGCGACGAGGGCCTGCCCAGAGGTCCCGGGAGGCAGATTCCTCTCTCCCGACCCGCTCCGCGGGCCGGGGAGGGCGAGAGCGAGGACGAAGACGAGCGGTCCAAAGCCATGGAGGGAGAGCCGGGGTCCGGGAAGGGACCAGAGCGAGACCACCCAGGAGGAGAGGGAGACCCCATGAAGGCGCACACGGACTACCTTTGGTTCCACACGAAGAAGCACCGCGAGTACATCAACATCACACGCCAAGTCGAGGAGGCCGTCGCCAAGAGCGGGGTGGCGGAAGGCTTCGCCCTCGTCTCGGCCATGCACATCACGGCGAGCGTTTACGTCAACGACGCCGAGAGCGGCCTCATCCAGGACATCGAGGAGTGGCTGGGCAAGCTCTGCCCCGAGGGGCCGGACTACCACCACCACCGCACAGGCGAAACCAACGGGGACGCCCACCTCAAGAACCTCCTGATGCACCACCAGGTCATCCTCCCCATCACGGGGGGCAAGCTGGACCTGGGCCCCTGGCAGCAGGTGTACTACGGGGAGTTCGACGGCCAGCGCAGGAAGCGCGTGGTGATCAAGGTGTTGGGGGAGTAGCCGTTTTCCCTTTGATCCTGGCCATCCGCCGCGTTATACTAAAAAGGAGCGAAAGTTCTCTTTCTGGAGGACCGCCGATGCGCATCGCCATCCTGGGCGGCACAGGCCAACAGGGCCCCGGCCTCGCCCTCCGCTGGGCGCGGCACGAGGAGATTGTGATCGGCTCTCGCCAGCAGGAGAAGGCCGACAGGGTCTCCGGTGAGCTCAACGCCCGTCTGGGGGAGAACCTCATCCGAGGGCTCGTGAACCGCCGGGCCGCCGAGGAGGCGGACGTGGTGGTGATGACCGTGCCCTACGGGGCGCACAAGGCCACCCTCGGCGACGTGAGGGAAGCCCTCAAGGGGAAGATCTTCATCGACACCACCGTTCCCCTCGACCCCGAGCGGCCGACCCAGATCCGCAGCACCTCGGGGGGGAGCGCCATCGAGGAGGCCCAGGAGTTCCTCGGCCCCGACACCCACGTGGCGGGCGCCTTCCAGACGGTCTCCTTCACCCTGCTCCAGGACCTCGACCACCCGGTGGAGGGGGACGTCCTGGTGTGCAGCGACTACAAGGACGCCAGAGAGATGGGGATGCACCTCGCCAGGCTTTGCGGCTTCCGGGCGCTGGACGGGGGGCCGGCCCGCAACGCCCGCGTGGTGGAGGGCCTCACGGCCCTCTTCATCCACCTCAACCGCCGCTACAAGGTCAAGCACGCGGGCTTTCGGGTGACCGGGCTGGAGGAGTCAGAGCGCCTTGCCCCGCCCCGAGAGCGGCCCGAGCCCTCTCGACCCGGCGCCTGAGGGCCGCTAGCTCGACCCTCCCCTCGGGCTCGACCGCGAGGTCCAGCCCGTGGGCGCCCGCCTCTCGGATGGATTCCTCCACCTCTAGCGCCCCTCCGAGGAGGAGGGGCTTTTTCCCCCCCGCCTCGCCCAGCTCCCGGACGCGCCCCCAGTCGGGAGGAGAACCCTCCGGAAAGGCGAGGTAGAACGCGTCCGCGTGGGGGGCGAGCTGGCGGGCCCGCGCGCAGGCATCCGGCCCCAGGGGGATGGCGCAGGCGAGGGGCACCCCTGAGAGGTGCCTGCGGACCCCCTGGAGGGCGGCCGGGGAGAACTCCCCCCGCGCCTCGATGGCGTGGGCGCCCGCGCGGCGCAGCAGGGATTCGAGGACGGCCGGCTGGGTGGCGTAGGTGACCATCACGGCCAGCGCCCCCCGCGGGAGGGCGGCGATGAGCCTCCGTGCCGCCTCAGGCGTGAGCCGACCGGGGAGGGGCTCCAAGGCCCCTACGAGGAAACCCAGGGCGTCCGCGCCCGCCTCCGCCGCCAGGCGGGCATGTCTTGCGGAGGTGATGGGCGTGAGCTTGACTCGGTACACGAGCTCCCTCCTCCGGGTCTGCCCCCAGAGCCTAAAGGAGGAGGACCAGCTTTTCCAGGATCCCCCGGCGGTGGAGGAGCACCCCGGAAAGCGGGTTGCGGCCGCAAGGGTCGCCCCGTAGAATGCGGGCTACACGAGGCCTTAGCGGCGCGCCGAAACTCCATAGAGCCAGAAGGGGCATTCATGAAGATCGTCATATTGGAGGACTACCAGGATGCGGTCCGGAGCCTCGATTGCTTCCGGCTCCTCGACGGCCACGAGGTCACGATCCACAACGACAACGTGACCGACCCCGAGGAACTGGGCGGGAGACTCCAGGGGGCGGAGGGGCTCGTCCTCATCCGGGAGCGCACCCGGGTGGATGAGGCGCTCCTCGAGCGCGCGCCCTCCCTCCGCATCATCTCCCAGACCGCCCGGGGGGTGGCCCACATCGACCTCGACTCTTGCACCCGGCGGGGCGTGCTGGTGGCGGCCGAGGGTGGGCGCAGCGAGCCCACTGCGGAGCTCACCTGGGCGCTCATCCTGGCCGTGGCGCGCCACATCCCCCAGGAAGACAAGAGGATTCGGGAGGGAAAGTGGCAGACCACCCTGGGGGCCGGTCTGTCCGGCAAGACCCTGGCGATCCTCGGCTTCGGCCGCATCGGCACCCGGGTGGGGCGCGTGGGCCGGGCCTTTGGGATGAAGCTCCTTGCCTGGGGGCCGACCCTCACCCCGGACCGGGCGGCGGCGGGCGGGGCCGAGTTCGCCGATGGCCTCGACGACCTCTTCCGCCGCGGAGACGTGGTGAGCATCCACCTGCGTTTTGTCCCCGCCACCCGGGGGCTCGTGACGAAGAAGCAGCTCTCCCTCATGAAGCCCACGGCCGTTCTCGTGAACACCGCCAGGGGACCCATCGTGGACGAGGCCGCCCTCATCGAAACGTTGCGGGAGCGGCGGATCGCGGGCGCGGGGCTCGACGTGTACGACCAGGAGCCCCTGCCCAAAGGACATCCCCTCACGCAGCTCGACAACGCCGTCCTCACCCCCCACCTGGGCTACGTCACCCGGGAGAACTACGAGAGCTACTTCGGCCTCGCCTTCCAGAACATCGTGAACTACGCCCGGGGCAATCCCACCTCCATCCTGAACCCCGAGGCGAGGCGTTCGTAATCATGGCGGCCGAGGAGATCCTCGAGAGGGAGTTCCCGCCCTTCACCTTTCCCATCGAGCGGGGCAAGATCCGCGAGTGGGCGCTGGCGCTGCGGGAGACGAACCCCGTCTACTTCGACCCCGAGGCCGCCCGCGCCCAGGGTTTTCGGGACGTGCCCGCCCCGCCCACCTTCCTGCGCCAGTTCTGGTGGGAAACGCCCGAGTCGGACCCCATGGAGCACCTGGGCTTCTCGGTCGAGCGCCGCCTCCTCGGGGAGCAGGAGTTCGAATACCTGGCCCCGGTGGTGGCGGGCGAGGTCCTCACGGGGAGGAGCCGCGTGGTCTCTCTCGTCGAGAAGGAGGGGCGGCGGGGGGGCAAGATGAAGATCGCCGTGATCGAGACCCGCTTCACGAACCAGCGGGGGGAGCTGGTCCAGGTGGGGCGCCGCACCCTCATCGAGACCGCCGCTCCGCCGAAGGGGAGCTAGCAGTGGCCGGACGAGCCACCTTCGGGGGGCTTCAGGTGGGCGACACCTACGAGCTGTGCGAGGGCCCCCTCTCCCGCACCGACTTCGTGCGCTATGCGGGGGCCTCGGGGGACTTCAACCCCAACCACCACGACGAGGTGTTCGCCCGGGCGAGCGGCTTCCCGAGCGTGTTCGCCATGGGGATGGTCCAGGGGGGCCTGCTCGCCCGGATGCTCACCGACTGGCTGGGGGCGGGCTCTTTGCGCCACTTCCGGGTCCGCTTCACCGCCCAGCTCTGGCCGGGCGACACGGTGGTGTGCCGAGGCCGGGTGGTGGAGAAACGCGAGGAGGGCGGGCTGGGGCTCGTCGAGATAGAGGCCAACGCCCTCAACCAGAAGGGAGAAACCCTGATCAAGGGGAGCGCCACGGCGGCGCTGGCGCTTGCGGGCTAGGGAGAGGACGCAGAGGCATGCTGGAAGGCTTTCGCATCCTCGAGCTCGGCCAGGTCATCGCGGGCACCATCAGCGGCCTCATCCTGGCGGACCTGGGGGCCGAGGTCATCAAGGTGGAGAGCCCGCAGGGGGACCTCGGCCGCAACCCCACCATCGCGGACGTGGGGGGTATGAGCGCCATCTTCCTCTCCTTCAACCGGAATAAGAAGAGCGTGGTCATCAACCTCAAGACGGAGGAGGGCCTTCAGGTCTTCTACGACCTGGTGCGCCGCTCGGACGCCGTGCTCGACAACTTCCGCCCCGGCGTGCTGGAGCGGCTCAAGGTGGACTACGCCCATCTGCGGGAGGTGAACCCGCAGATCATCTCCCTCTCGGTGAGCGGCTTCGGCTCCTGGGGGCCCCTCAAGGACCTCCCCTCCTTCGACCTCGTCCACCAGGCCATCAGCGGCCACATGAGCATCACGGGCGAGCCGGGCCGCCCGCCGAGCCGGGCGGGCGTCCCTCTCGCCGACATCACCACGGCCATGTACGCCGCCCACGCCGCCCTCGCCGCCCTCCTCTCCCGAGAGCGGACGGGCCAGGGGAGGCGCCTCGAGGTGGCCATGTTCGACGCCCAGCTCGCCGTGCTCGGCTACATCGCCGCCATGTTCCTCGTCTGCGGACACATCGCCGAGCCGCCGGGCTCCGCCCACGAGTACATGGTCCCCTACCAGGCCTTCCCCGCCCGGGACGGCTATCTGGTCGTCTCCCCCCGGGAGGACCGTTTCTGGGTCAGGATGTGCGAGGTGATGGGGTGCGAGGAGCTCGCCCACGACGCGCGCTTCGCCACCAACGACCGGAGGCTCCAGAACCGGGCCGAGCTCATCCCCCTCCTCGAGGCCCGCTTCCGGGAGAAGACCGTCGGGGAGTGGCTCGACCTCCTGGTGCCGGCCGGCGTCCCCGCGGCACCTGTGAACCGCCTGGACGCCGCCCTCACCCACCCCCAGGTCGAGGCGCGGGAGCTCATCGCCGAGTTCGACTACCCGGGCTACGGCCGGGTGCGCACCGTGGGAAACCCCATCAAGGAGCCGGAAACCCCCCCCTCCCCCCCCGAGCCCCCGCCGACGCCGGGTCAGCACACGGAGGAGATCCTCCGCAAAATGCTCGGCTATGGCGACGAGAAGGTCGGGGAGCTCCGGGAGAAGGGGGCGGTGGCCTGAGGGAGGGAAGAGGAGGGGATGC
>JBHIBR010000143.1:0-5435 GCA_046759145.1 Nitrospinota bacterium
AGCTCGGGCCTCCCGAAATCGGCCGAGAGGATGGGCCACATCCCCGTCCGCCAGAGGGGGGGGAGGTGGAAGAGGAGCTGGAGTAGCCCTCCTGCCACCGCGCCCCAGGCCAGCGCCGCCGCCGGCTCCGCCCCCCAGGCGAGCGCCCCGAGCAGCGCGCTGATCATCGCCACGTTCAGCAGCGCCGGTGAGAGAGCGGGGGCGAAGAAGTGGCGCGCCGCGTTCAGCACGCCCGCCGCCAGGACGGAGAGGCCGATGAAGAAGAGATAGGGGAACATGATGCGGGTCAGGCGGGCGGTGAGGGCGAGCTTGCCGGGCACGGCCCCGAAGCCCGGCACCAGGGCCCAAGCCAGGGGCTCTGCGAGAACCATCCCCAGGACGGTGACCACAAGCAGCGCCCCCCCCAGCGCCAGGAAGGAGGCACCCGCCAGCCGGCGGGCCGAGGTGCGGGGCTCGCGCTGGAGGACCGAGGCGAAGACGGGGATGAAGGAGGCCTGGAGCGCCCCCTCGCCGAAGAGCCTCCGCAGCAGGTTCGCGATGCCGAAGGAAGCGAAGAAGGCGTCCGCGGCGAGCCCCGAACCGAAGGCGCGCGCGATCAAGATGTCCCGCACGAACCCGAGGAGGCGGCTCACCAGCGTGGCCAGGCTCACCACGCCGGCCGCCCGGGAGACGTGGGGGCGCTGGTCGGGGACTCCTCTCATCGGGCCTCGCCGCTTGCGAGGGCGGGGGGGAGGTCGTGAAAAACGTCACCCCTTGACAGGGGTCGACCGCGTGCTATGTTAAGCGGCCGGGTCGGGCCCCGCAAGGGGTCCCCAGCGTGCAGGCACGCTGGGGTACCCCGCAAGGGGCCCCCAACGCGCCCGCGCGCTGGGGTACCCCCCAAGGGGCGGGGCCGGGGGCGCAGCGGCGCTCTCGGCAGGAGCCAAGGGATGCGGAGAAGTCCATCTGTCCTCAAGCGCCAGCGCCAGAACGAGCGCCGGCGTCGGTACAACGCCTCCATACGCCACCACGTCAAGACGGCCATCAAGCGCACCCAGCAGGCCCTCGAGACCAAGGAGCCCGCGGCCGCAGAGAGCGCCCTCAAGAGGGCCCACTCGGTCCTCTCCCGGGCCTCTGCCAAGGGGGTGCTCCACCGGAGGACGGCCGCCCGCAAGGCCTCCCGTCTCGCCAAGAGGGTCCACCGGGCGCTCTCCAGCGGGGAGAAGCCCTAGAGCCTCTGCCCCTCCCCTTCCCGGGCCCGGCGGAAGAGGAACAAAAAGCCCTCCAGCAGACGAGCGGGGTCGCTGCTCGCGCCCAGCTTGAGCTGGAGGTCCACCTTCCTCAGCTCGCCCATCATACTGCGCAAGAGCGCCCCCGGGAGCACCCTCGCCTGGGCCTCCACCTCTCGCGCCGCGCGGGGGGAGCGGAGGCCGAGCGCCTCCATCCTGGCCCTCTCTCCCATGCGTTTTCGGAGGAGCGCGCGGGCGACGAGCCAGCGCCGCAAGGCCCCCCGGAGGTAGCCCACCACCACCTCGGGCCTCACCCCTCCTTCGAGGAGCTTGCGGAGGCTGCGGAGGGCGCCCTCCCAGTCACCCCCCGCCAGGTGCCCCCTGAGGGCGAAGAGCTCCTCGGGGCGGCTCTCCCCCACCAGCGCCTCCACCGCCGAGGGGCCGATGGAACCTTCAGGCCCTCCGTAGAGGGCGAGTTTCTCCAGCTCCGCGGCGAGCCGGCCGAGAGGGGGACCGACGAGCTCGAGAAGCAACGGGGCCGCCCCCTCCTCGAGGTGGCAGCCCAAGCCCTCCGCGCGCCGGACGAGCCAGGCGATGAGCTCCTGTCCCCGGGGGGGTTCCAGGGCCACCGTGCGCGCCCGGCTCTGGAGCACGCGGAAAAGACGCCGCCGCCCGTCCGCCCTCCCCGCGAGGAACACCAGGCAGGAGGTGGCGGGCGGCCGCTCGGCGTAGGCCTCGAGCGCCTCCACCCCTTCGTCCCCCAGCGCCTCCGCCCGCCGCACCACCACCAGGCGCCGCAGGGCGAGGAAGGGCAGCTGGCGGGCCGAGGCGAGGACCGTCGGCAGGTCGGAGGATTCCCCATCGAAGCTCTCCCGGTTGAACTCGGGCGGGGCGCCCGAGAGGAGAAGCCCTTCGAGGGCGGCCAGGAACTCCTCGGCCAGAAGGACCTCAGGGCCCAGGAGGAGGTAGAGGGCCTCCGCCCCTCCTGCGCGAAGCTCCCGGAGGGCCTCCCCGAACCCCCCAGGGTCCCCAAGCGGCCTGCCGCTTGGGGTCCCCCTCCCAGCGCGCGCCATCAGAACCCCTCGATGACGAGGCTCGTGAGGAGCTCGGCTAGCTCGGCCGCGGCCTGGTCGAGGGCATTGCGGCGGGCCTCGTCGCTGAGGGCGATGCTGGTGGCCACCGTGTAGGTCCGGTCGGACTCCACATCCTGCTGGAACACCACGCGGTCGCGGTTGCGGTCGCGCAGCACCACCTCCACCCGCACGCGCAGGCGGTACTGCGCCACGGCGTCCTCTCGGTTGAAGGAGATGGGCTCGAGGGAGTAGCTCTTGACCCTGCCCTCGAGGATGGCGTCCGCCACCTCCGTCTCCACCACCTGGAGGCGGCCGTCTTGGATGAACTGGTTCCGGACGGCGCTGCTGATGGTGGTCTCGATGCCCGGCTCGCGGGTGATGTTGTCGAAGATGGGGATGGAGATGCGATGGATGCCCCGCAGGGCCTCCGAGCGGGCGGTGCCGACCAGGCCGTAGCCGCAGCCCGGGAGGATCAGCAGGAGGGCCGCCAGGGCCCTAGAGCACGATGTTGACCAGCTTCTTGGGGACAACGATGACCTTCCGGATGGGCCTGCTACCCACCCAACCCTGGATCTTCTCATCCGCGAGCGCCAGACTCTTCAGCCGCTCGTCGCTGGCATCGGCTTCCACCCGCAGGCGGCTGCGGACGCGGCCGTTCACCTGGACGACCAGGGTGATCTCCTCCTCGGCCGCCACCTCCCCGTCCCAGCGCGGCCAGGCCGTCCGGGCGAGGAGCTCCGCGTGGCCCGTCCGCTCCCAGAGCTCCTCGGCGATGTGGGGGGTGAAGGGGCTGAGGAGGATGAGGAGGCTCTCCACCGCCTCCCGCAGCACCCCCCCCTCGCCGGGCGCGGCCTCGTAGTCGCCCAAGAGGTTGGCGAGCTCCATGAGGGCGCTGATGGCGGTGTTCATCTGGGAGCGCTCTTCGAGGTCGCGGGTCACCTTGCGGATGGTCTGGTGGACCTTCTTTCGCACCGCCCGCGCCTCGGGCCTGAGGCCCTCCAGGGGCGGGGGCTCGGGCGGGGCGGCGCGCACCGCCTGGGCGCGCGCGTTCACCAGGCGCCACATGCGGCCGAGGAAACGCGAGGCCCCCTCCACCCCGGCGTCGCTCCACTCCAGCTCCTTAGGGGGCGGAGAGGCGAAGAGGATGAACAGTCGCGCCGTGTCCGCCCCGTAGCGGGCCACGATGGCGTCGGGTTCCACCACGTTGCCGCGCGACTTGCTCATCTTGGCCCCGTCCTTGATGACCATGCCCTGGGTGAGGAGCTTCGTGAAGGGCTCCCCGAAGGGGAGGAGCCCCATGTCCCGCATGGCCATGGTGAAGAAGCGGGCGTAGAGGAGGTGCAGGACGGCGTGCTCGACGCCCCCCACATACTGGTCCACGGGCAGCCAGTAGGTCGCCTCCTCCCGCTTGAAGGGCCCCTCCCCGTGGTGGGGCGAGCAGAAGCGGGCGAAGTACCAGGAGGAATCCACGAAGGTGTCCATGGTGTCCGTCTCGCGGCGGGCCGGAGCGCCGCAGCGGGGGCAGGGGGCGGTGAGGAAGCTCCCCAGCGCCGCCAGGGGCGAGGGCCCGCCGAAGCGAAACTCGAACTCCAGGGGCAAGATGACCGGGAGGTCCCGGTCGGGGACGGGCACCGCGCCGCAGGCGTCGCAGTAGAGGACGGGGATGGGGGTCCCCCAGTAGCGCTGACGACTGATGCCCCAGTCGCGCAAGCGGCAGTGGACCGCCCGCTTCCCCATTCCCTCCCGCTCCAGGTGGTCCGCAACCCGCTCCTTGCCCTCCTCGCTGGGAAGCCCGCTGAAGGGGCCCGAGTTCACCATGACGCCCGGCTCGACGTAAGCCTCAGACAGGCTCTCCGCATCGAGCCGCTCCCCGGGGGGCTCGATCACCACCCGGACCGGGAGGCGACACTGGCGGGCGAACTCCAGGTCCCTCTGGTCATGGGCCGGCACAGCCATCACCGCCCCCGTGCCGTACTCCATCAGGACGAAGTTGGCCACCCAGATGGGGATGGCCTCCCCCGTCAGGGGGTTGCGGCAGAAGGCCCCCGTGAAGACGCCCCGCTTCTCGGCGCTCTCGGCGGTGCGCAGGAAGCGGTCCTCCCGGCTCACCTCCTCGGCGAAGCGCCGCGTCCCATCCTCATAGGGAGTCCCGCGGGAGAGCTCCCCCACCAGCGGGTGCTCCGGGGCGAGGAGCATGAAGGTGGCCCCGTAGAGGGTGTCTTGGCGGGTGGTGTACACGCGGATGGCCCCGGGCCGGCCCACCAGGGGGAAATCCACCTCGCAGCCGCTGCTCCGGCCGATCCAGTTGCGCTGCATGGTGAGCACCTGCTCGGGCCACCCCTCGGCGAGGCGGTCGAGCTCGGCCAGGAGCTCCTCGGCGTAGCGGGTGATGCGGAGGAACCAGCCCGAGACCTCCCGCTGCCTCACCGGGTGGCCGCAGCGCCAGCAGCAACCGCCCTCCACCTGCTCGTTGGCGAGGACGGTGGCGCAGCTCTCGCACCAGTTCACGGCCGAGAGGCTGCGGTAGGCGAGGTCCCGCTCCAGCATCCGCAAGAAGAACCACTGGTTCCACCGGTAGTACTCGGGGTCGCAGGTGGCCACCTCCCGCCCCCACTCGTAGCTGTAGCCCAGGCGCTTGAGCTGGGCCCGCATGGCATCGATGTTGCGCCGCGTCCAGAGGACCGGGTGGATCTGGTTCTCGATGGCGGCGTTCTCGGCCGGGAGCCCGAAGGCATCCCACCCCATGGGGTGGAGAACGTTGAAGCCCCGCATGCGCTGGAAGCGGGCGAGGGCGTCCCCGATGGAGTAGTTGCGGACGTGGCCCATGTGGATCTTGCCCGAGGGGTAGGGGAACATCTCCAGGAGGTAGTACTTGGGACGGCGGGGGTCGGCACCCGTCCGAAAGGCGTTCTCCGCCTCCCAGCGGGCCTGCCAGTAGGTCTCGACCGCCTCGAAGTCGTAACGGTCTTCCCTCACCGGTTCCCTCTTGCCCTGCGGCACCCTCGGCCCAAAGCAGGGCCCGGGCGGCCAGGGCTGGTCCTAGCCCCCCGCCGCCTGGGCCGCCTGGGCCCTCAGTCGGCGGCTCAGCTTATCCAGGATGCCGTTGATGAAGGGCGCGGCGTCGGCGGTGCCGTACTTCTTGGCCACCTCCACC
>JBHIBR010000144.1:0-5405 GCA_046759145.1 Nitrospinota bacterium
CCTTAGGCAGCGGGGAGAGAGGGGGCTTTCCCCCGAGGTGCTTTCGAGCGAAGTGGCGCCAATGGGCGAGCGGAGGAGAAAATTCGTCGCTGCGGCGGTCCAGTACGCCCCCGAGCTCCCCTGGGACCTCGAGGGCTCGGCCGAAAAATGCTGCCACCTCATCGACCGGGCGGCAGCTCAGGGGGCGGAACTCATCGTTTTCCCCGAGTGCTTCCTCCCGATGTACCCCAACTGGTCGGTGGACCTGGCGAACCCCACCGAGTGGGCGGCCAACCTGGCGGAGTTCACCGAGCAGTGCCCTCAGGTGCCCGGCCCCGCCACCCTGGCCATCGGAGACGCCGCCCGGCGAGCGGGGGCCTGGGTGGTGGTGGGCGCCAACGCGCGGCACCCGCTCTACGGGGGGAAGCTCTTCAACGCGCTCCTCTACTTCGCCCCCACGGGGGAAATGATAGGACTCCACCGGAAGCTCCTCCCCACCAACCGGGAGAAGGTGTTCCACAGCGCGGGAGACGGGCGCGACCTGGCGGTCTACGAGACAGACCTCGGCCGGCTCTCGGGCCTCATCTGCTACGAGCACCTCCAGCCTCTGGCCAAGTACGCCCTGTTCGCCCAGGGGGAGGAGGTCCACTGCGCCTGCTGGCCGGGCTGGCCCGACTTCAAGAAGGGGCGGACCAACGTCCACGTGGTGGACGCCGCGAGCCGGGCCTGCGCGCTGGAGGGCCAGGTCTTCGTCGTCCTCGCCTCCCTGTACGTCCCCCCTGAGGCGGTCCCCCGGGGCTATCTCGGCAACGCCGACTGGTCCTTCTTCGGGGGGAGCGGCATCATCGGCCCCGACGGCAACTACCTCGCCGGGCCCCTCCTCCACGGGGAGGGCATCGTGACGGCGGAGGTGGACCTGCGCCAGATCCTCATCCGCAAGGCGGCGGTGGACACCATGGGGAAAGATTCCCGGTGGGACATCCTGCGGCTTCAGTTCGAGCCGCGCCGCTACGAACCCCTTGAAGCTCCCTCGGAAAAGCCCGAAGAAGGAGAGGCCCGGGAACCATCGGAGGGCGCTTTGCCCCCTGCGGAGGCGGCGGCACAACCTCCCTCCGCCGACGCTCCCTCCCGGCCCGCCGGCCGCAGGGAAGAGGGAGAGGGCGGCGGGGGCGGCGGGGCGAACGGGGGCGACCATGGGTGAACCCCACTTCGACCCCCACGCCCGCCGGGTGGCGCTCCGCCACGGGCTCCTCACCCTGGCGGGGCTCCTCATAGTTCTGTCCCTCGTGAGCTGGTGCGCCATGCCCTAGGGGCCGCCCCTCCGGGAGAGGGGGGAGGGGCGGTTCCTTTTCCCACGCGCTGCAGGAGCGACCGGAGATGAAGAAGACCACCCGCTTCCGACAGCTCATCGCCGACCCGCGCATCCTCATCCTGCCGGGGGCCTACGACGCTCTCTCGGCCCAGCTCATCGCCGAGGCCGGCTTCGAGGGGGTGTATGTGACGGGAGGGGGGATTGCCCGCAGCGCGGGCTTCCCCGACATCGGCCTGATCACCCTCGATGAGCAGGTCTGGCGGGTCAAGACCATCTGCCAGGCCGTGGACCTGCCCGTCCTCGCCGACGCGGACACGGGCTACGGCAACGCCCTGAACCTCATGCGCACCATCCGGGAGATGGAGGCGGCGGGCGCGGCGGGGGTCCACATCGAGGACCAGGTGATGCCCACGCGATGCGGTCACTATGAGGGCAAGGAGGTGGTGAGCAAGCGGGTGTTCGTGAAAAAGATCGAAGCTGCCGCCGCCGCGCGTTGGGATGAGGAGTTCGTCATCATCGCCCGCACCGACGCCCGCGCGGTGCACGGCCTCGAGGAGGCCATGGCCCGGGGCAAGGCTTCCCGGGAGGCGGGGGCGGACGTGATCTTCGTCGAGGCCCCCCAGACGGTGGACGAGATCCGGCAGGTCGCAGAGTCCTTCGACTGCCCCCTCCTCATCAACATGGTGACCCGGGGTGGGAAGACACCTTACGTGCCCACGGACGAGCTGGAGCGGATGGGCTACGCGGTTGTGATCTTCGCCTCCGAGGCCCAGCGGGCGGCCGTCTACGCCATCCGCCGCCTGCTCGGGGAGCTCAAGGAGAAGAAGACCACCGAGTTCTACCAAGAGATGGTCACCTTCCAGGAGCGGGAGGCCATCATCGGGACGGCCAGCTACCGGGAACTCGAGGCCAAATACCTCTCGGTGGACTGAGCGTCGTCGGGCCTTCGCTGCTCCCGGGTTCGAGCGCCCGGGGGGAAGGGGGCTGGACAATTCGCCGGGTCGGGCTTATCTTTACGCAAAGAGAAAGGCAAGCTCGCGCGATTAGCTCAGCTGGATAGAGCGTCGGCCTCCGGAGCCGAAGGTCGCAGGTTCGAATCCTGCATCGCGCACCAGGAAAATCAAGGGGTTAGCGTTGAGGCGCTGGCCCCTTTTTTGGCCGACACGAGCCCCCAACTGGGGGCTGTGGCCGGCCCCCTGTCCGAGAGCGAAGCGCGCAGCCACTGAGGCCGCCAGCGGCCGCGCCCGGAGGAAGCGCCTGTTCCTAGGGGATGGGGTCTTCCCCGCGCTCGACACCCGCGGTTTGGCGCGGCCTCTCGTAGTCCATCCGCAGGGGATGGCTGTAGAGGTTGAAGCTGTTATGGCGGAGATATCCCACAAGGGTGATGCCGAGCCGCTTGGCCAGTTCGATGGCGAGGTCCGTGGGGGAGGTGCGCGAGACGATGAAGGGCACACCCATCCGCGCCCCCTTGCGCAACATCTCTGAGGAGATGCGCCCGGTGGAGAGGAGCACCTTCCCAGCAGTGTCCACCCCCCGGCAGAGGGCCTCGCCCAGGATCTTGTCCAGGGCGTTGTGGCGGCCCACGTCCTCGGCGCAGAAGAGAACCCCCTCCTCCGGGTCGGCCAGGGCGGCGGCGTGGATGCCCCGGGAGGTGCGGTAGAGCTCCGTCCGCTCGTAGAGCTGTTGCATCAGGGGAAAGAGGCTCTCCGGCCGGATGGTCGCCTGGGTGTTCACGGGGGGGTAAAGGCTCAGGTCCAGGTGGAACGTGATGCCCCCCGTGCAGCCCGAGGTCAGGACGCGCTTGGAGGGCCCTCGGAAGGGGATGTTCAGTTCCACGTAAGCCGTGGCATCTTCCGAGTCTACCTCGAGGCTCCGGATGTCCCGCAAGGAGGCAATGACCCGCTCGAAATACAGGAAACCGATCACAAGGTATTCGAGCTTGACGGGGGTGGACAGCATGGTCGCCAGCTCCTCGTCGTTCACGACTACCCGCAGGGGTAGCTCCTGGACGACGGGTAGCTTGCGCTGGGAGAACTGCCCAGCCTTGTACTGGAAGATGTGGTGCATGCTCACAGCGGATGGACCCTCCTGCCCCTTACCCCCCCGCGGATGTGGGGCGGGTTTCCCCCTGCGGCGACCTCCTTGCCGAACTCCGGATGTTCCCGATTGTCGTCGCTTTTAAGCTAATTCTATACTAACATGCATCCTAACGAAACAGCAAAAAGCACCCCTCGCGCACCTGGAGGCTCACGAGATGGGCTCCGCCGCCCGGGTTCTTCTCACGGCCTCGCTCGTCCTGCTTCTTCCCGCTCCGGCCCTCGCTTTCACCAAGAGCCAGGTGGAGCGGGGTTTGTTCCTTTTCCAATCCGCCTGCGCCCGCTGCCACGGCGCGGACGGCCGGGGGGCCGAGGTCCCGGCCGGATTCCTGCGAGGTGTTCGCACGCCCCCCCTGCTGGGCAGAGATACCCTCCCCCTCTCGCCGCGGCCGACCCAGCGCTACCGGAAGGTCCTCTTCCGAACGGCCGAGGACATTTTCCGCTTCCTCCTGACCCAGCATCCGCCCCGGGGCCTCAAGCTCTTCGCCCCGGCCAGCTACTGGGCCCTCATCGCCCTCTTCCTCGAGCGGCGGGGCCATGCCCCCGACGGTCGACCATTGAACGCGGAAACGGCCGCCCGTCAACCCGTCCGCCCTCCGAATCGACCCGCCGCCGGCCAGGGGGTCCCGGACACCCTCCCTCTGCGCTAGCTCTCGGGGCCTAAGGCTGGGGTATAATAGAGCCGACCGCAAGCCCCAAAGTTGCACGGGGCGCTCAGCGACCATGGCGAAGACCCTTCGGACCACAGGGCGGGCGGGGCTCCTGCTCGCGATGTTCCTCGTCGTTCCCCCGCCTGCTTCCTCACGCGCTTGAGTTCCGAAAACGCCCGGGCGGTGAGGTTGCCCGCAGCCCCTTGAGGAGTTGCAATCGTGGCTGAAGAAGAGCCCATCCGAGACCCGCTCAAGGTCCGCCGGGCGCCTCCCTCCTCTCCCGAGAGCCAGCGCAATCGCCGCTGGGCCATCACCATCCGCGAGGCCACCACCGACCCCGCCATCCGCGCCACCATCGAGACCCTCTTGCGCGCCGACGTCCTGGGGATTTTCGAGCGGGGGGATGTCGACCCCGACTGGACTGACGTCCGCCCCCTCGACCCAGAGAGCGGGGAGCGCGCCTATATCTCCCACATTTTTGCTTACCTGGGCATCCTCGACCGGGTCGGCGAGGTCTTCTACCTGAGGGATGGGGGCTACAGAGAGGAGGGGCGCGAGCGGCTGGCCAGCCTGTTGGGGAAGCGCCTGGTGTTCTTCACGGCCGTGGACCCGGTCCTCGGGCTCTACGAGAAGTATTACGCCGCAGAGCCAGACACAGCGCCATCCCCCTAGCGCCCCCCGAACCTCCCGTCCCCGTCGCCCAGGAGCACCGTCACCCGGTTAGAGCCGGAGCGGACCAGCGCCAGGTCGACGGCCCCATCCCCGTTGAGGTCGGCCGCGGTCATGTAGCTCGGGTCCGCCCCCACCAGGATGTCCCGCCGGGGATGAAAACCCCCGTCACCCTTGCCCAGGAAGATCGACACATTCTTCGAGACAGAGTTGACCACCGCAAAGTCGGCCTTCCCGTCCCGGTTGAGGTCGCCCGTCGCCACCTGGTGGGGCAGCTGGCCGCCTTCCAGGTCCGCATGTCGCCGGAAGGTCCCGTCCCCCCTTCCCAGGAGCACCGTCAGGGTGTGGGCCCCCGCGTTGGTGGAGACGAGGTCCAGGCGACCATCCCCGTTGAGGTCGGCCGGGCTCGCCATGTGCGGGATGGCCCCCACGGGGGCAAGCCGCGGAGGCTGGAAGCGGCCGCGCCCATCGCCCAGGAGGATGGCCACCGCGTTCTCGTGGACCAGGGGGACTATAAGGTCCAGAAGCCCGTCGTTGTTCAGGTCAGCCGCCGTCAGGTAATGGGGCGGGCTCCCGAAGGCCACGCGGCCCGCAGGGAGGAAAGTGCCATCCCCCTTCCCCCGGTGGAAAGAGAGACTCCTGGAGAGCGCGTTGGAAACGGCCAGGTCCAGCTTGCCGTCCCCGTCGAAATCCGCCGCC
>JBHIBR010000145.1:0-5377 GCA_046759145.1 Nitrospinota bacterium
GTAGCGGCGCAGGACCGCGTCCACCCGGAGGATGAGGAGGTCCTGTCTTGTCTTCCTCCTCCCCCGTAGCGAGCGCAGACGGCCGGGAGGGGCGGAGGTGCCCACATTCACGGGCGGCCTCTCCCGGAGGTCTGGAAAGGTCGAAAAAAGCGCCCCTCACCTGCCCTTCCCGCACTCACTCTGCCCTCCCCTCCCTTTCCGTTACGGGCTCGGGCGGCCAACCGAGCCTGAGGGCGCGGGCGACAGCGCGCGACTTGGCGAGGTCCGCGAGTTCCCGGGGGGAGAGCTTGCGGTCCAATCCCTCGTCCGGTGTGGCGAGGCCCCATTCCACGTAGGGCCGGGTCGAGCCCTGCTGGAAGAGGGCGGCCCGCCAGTAGTGGGCCCCATCCGGCACCAGGGAGGCGCGGCGCTCCTCGGCCGAGGCCGGCCGAAGCTCCGCTCCGGCAGGAGGACGAGGGGAGCGGTGGGCGAGTTTCAAGAGGCCCCGGAGCGGGATGTAGGGGGTCCCCTGGGCGATGACCACCTCGCCCAGGTTCGGGTCCAGGCCATAGACCCGGACGACCGTCTCGAGGGCATCCCGCTGGGCGGGCGTGAGAGGGGGAGGAGAGCCTGCGTGAAGGGGCGGATCGGGCTGGGCAGGGGCTTCCCGCTCCTCTCCTCCCCCTTCCCTCGCATGCGTCTCCGGGCGCCACTCTTCGGCCTCTGGCCAGGATGTCGGCGAGGATGGGCGGTCGAGCGAGGAGATGACTTCTTGCGGGGTCTCGTGCGGGGCGGAGCTCTTCATGGTGGGTTCTCCTTCTCCCGATGGGTGGTGGACACTGGCTAACTAACAGAAAAATGGCGTCTTTCCAGGGCCGAAAATCGGGCCGGCAGCCAGGCTCTCGAATCCCTCTTCTGCGAATCCGCGACTCAACGCCCACGTGAGAGACATGGTGCCTAACGACTGATAGCAAATTTATCCGTTATGCTGGGTTTTGTCAAGTGTTTTTTGCTTCGTTTTTCCCTTGACGGCCGCGCGGGGCGCTCTATAATTTTTAGCAAATGCCAAAGAAAGTCACAGTTCGCTCTCGAATCCACCTTCCCGAATTCGGGCGCTACCTTGCGGGTTTGCGCCGCAGGCAGGGCCTCTCCCAAAAGGAGGCGGCGAAGCTCCTGGGAGAGGGCGGAGCTTCGATCGCGAGCTATGAGGCGGGTTATGTGGGAGACCCGGGGGTCAAGTTCCTGCGCGCCGCGGCGCGCCTCTACCACGTCCCCCTCGCCCAGATGATCCAGAAACTCATCGAGGAAAAGTACGGCCCCCAGGCGCTCCACACCCCTCCCTCCATCCCCCTCTCGGAGGATGGCCGCTACCGCTCCATCCCCATCGTGACCGACCCTATCGCCGCAGGGGCGGGGGTGGAGGTGGTGGACGCCCTCGTCGAGGACTACGCGGTCATCTACCGGGAGTGGCTTCCGCCGGGCCGTTGCGTGTGTGTGCGCGTGGCGGGCGACAGCATGGAGCCCACCCTGCCGGATGGCTCCATCGTCGCCATCGCCCTGGACGAGCGGGTGCTCCAGGACGGGAAGGTCTTCGCTTTCTACGATCGGGAAGTGGGGGGAGCCATCCTCAAGCGCGCCCTGGCGGCCCGGGGACGGCAGAGGGTGTGGCTGATTGTGAGCGACAACCCAGACCGCAAGCGCTACCCCGTGCTCGCCTACGACGAGGAGCGCTTCTTCATCGCGGGGCGCGCCTCCTGGGCGTGGAAGACATTCGAGTGAGCGAGGAGCCCGTGGCGCACCCCCGAAGCCGCAGAGAGCAGACCAAAGCCGCCGCCGAGAAGCTGAGCCGGCTGCTGGCGGGGCCGCTCGAGGACATCCCCACCATGTGCTACAACTTCGCCGGAGAGGGCTTCCGGCTCAGCTGGGGCCCGCCCCCCGCCGAAGAGGAAGAACGGCCGAGCACACACCTCACCCTGGAGGAGATCGCCACCCTCGCCGACGACGAGCTCGCACGCCTCATCCGCCACCGGGTAGAGGCCGCCGGCGACTGAGGGAACGGGGGGACTTTTACGACCTCCGGAAGGAAGCTTCAGATGGCAACAAGCATCGCCCATGACGGCCTGCGGGTTGTGGGCCAGAGGGTTCGCTTCCAGGATGCTCCCGAAAAAGCCCTCGGCACAGCCCTCTACCTGGATGACCTGCAGCTCCCGGGGATGCTGGTCGGCCGGGCGCTCCGCAGCGCCCGCTCCCACGCGCGCATCTTGGCCGTCCGGGCGGAGAGGGCGCGGCGGGTGCCAGGCGTGGCCTGTGTCCTGACGGCGGAGGACATCGGGGGGGAGGTCCTCCTCAGCACCTACCCCCACGACCCTCCCGTGATCGCGGCCCACAAGGTGCGCTGCCGGGGGGACGTGGTGGCTCTGGTGGCTGCCGAGAGCCCCGATGCGGCCGAGGAGGCTCTCTCCCTCATCGAGGTGGCCTACGAACCCCTCCCCGCGGTGGACGACCCCCTCCAAGCCCTCGCCCCCGGCGCCCCAAAACTCTTCCCCGAGGGGAACCTCCTCAACCACGGCAAGGTCCGCAAGGGAGAGGGAGCGGGGGGCTTCCGGTATGCGGACGTGGTCGCGGAGGGGGAGTACCGCACCCCCTGCGTGGACCACCTCTATCTCGAGGTAGAAGGTGCGTGTGCCGCCTTCGGGCCCGACGGCTCGCTCACCCTATGGGCGGCGAGCCAGCAGCCCTTCAGCGTGCGGAAGCACCTGGCGCGCGCGCTGGGCTTGAAGGGAGAGGGGAGGGTGCGCTTCATCCAGACCCTTCCCGGCGGGGCCTTCGGGGGGAAGAGCGAGGCCGCCCTTGATGCGGGGCTCCGGGCGGCCTTCCTGGCGCGGGCGGCGGGCCGCCCGGTCAAGCTCGTCTACTCCCGGGAGGAGTCCCTCATCGCCTCCTCCAAGCGCCACCCGATGGTGATCCGCTACAAGACCGGGGCGACCCGGGGGGGGAAGCTGGTCGCGGCCGAGGTGGAGGTCTATCTCGATAAGGGCGCCTACACCGCCTACGGGGGGAAGAAGCCCCCCGCCTTCCACCGCGCCACCTTTCACTGCACGGGGCCCTACGAGATCCCCCACGTCCACGTGGACGTCTTCTGCGCCCACACTAACAACCCCTATGGGGGCCAGATGCGCGCCCCGGGCTGCCCGCAGGTCCATTTCGCCTGCGAGGCCCAGATGGATGCCCTCGCCCGGCTCCTCCACATGGACCCCCTGGAGCTGCGCCGCCGCAATGCCCTGCGCCCGGGCAGCCGCACCGCCTCGGGCCAGCGCCTGGGGGAGAGCGTGGGGCTGGTGGAGACCATCGACAAAGCGGCGGCCCGCTTCGGCTGGGCCGACCGGGCGGGCCTCCCCCGGCGGGCCCCCGATGGGAGGCTCCGGGGGTTCGGGGCGGCCTGCTGCTGGTATGGGACGGGGAACGCCTACAGCGGCTCCGAGGCCCACTTCTTCCTCACCGCGGAGGGCACCTTCCGCCTCGCCACGGGGGTGGTGGACTTCGGCCAGGGGAGCAAGACGGTGTTGTCCCAGATGGCCGCCGAGGTGCTGGGCGTCCCCTACGGCCTCCTCCACATGGGCAACGTGGACACCGCCCTCGACCCCTTCGGCGGCACCTCCACCTCCTCCCGCATCACCATGCAGGTCGGAAACGCCGTCGTGCGCGCGGCCGAGGCAGCCCGGGAAGAGCTCAAGAGGCTCGCCGCGGAGATGCTGGAGGTGGACCCCTCGGACCTCGAGCTCGCGGGCGAGGGGGTCCGCTCCCGCTCCCACCCCGAGACGAGGGTGAGCTTCGCCGAACTCGCCCGCCGTTGCGTGATGGATGAGCGCCGCCTCCTGGCCCGGGGCGCCTGGGAGCCGCCGGCCGTCAAGCTGGAAGAGGATACGGGCCAGGGCAATCTCTGGGAGGTGTACGCCTTTGGCACCCAGTGCGTGGAGGTGCTGGTGGACTCCGACACGGGCGAGGTGGAGGTGACCCGCGTGGTGGCCGCCCACGACGTGGGCCGGGCCATCAGCCCCCTGGGGGTCGAGCAACAGGTGGAAGGGGGGGTGTACATGGGGCTCAGCTTCGGCCTGATGGAGGAGCTCGTCCAGCGGGGGGGCCAGGTGCTGAGCCCGGACCTGGCCAGCTATCTCGTCCCCACCGCCCTCGACGTCCCCGACCGCGTGGAATCCCTCCTCGTCGAGTCCGCCTACCCGGGGGGGCCCTTCGGCGCCAAGGGGGCGGGCGAGCCCCCCAACGTGCCCACCGCCGCCGCCCTCGCCTCGGCGGTGGAGGACGCCACCGGCCTCCGCCTGCGGGAGCTCCCCCTTACGGCGGAACGGGTGCGGATGGGGTTGCGAGCGGTGCGAGAGAGGGGATGAGTATAATAGGCGGAGCGTGCGTTGAGTGTTCTTGTTCGGGAGTCGTCCGACTTTAGGGAGGCGGAACGATGCGGAGGCTGCTGGCTCTTTTGGCGTGTGGGGCCCTGTTTCTCGCCGGCTGCACGAGCATGAGCGGCCGGGAGATGAAGGTGGCGGACGTGAAGAAGATCAAAAACCTCGCCACCACCGCTGACGACATACGCCGGATGTTCGGCGAGCCCCAGAAGGTGGAGGCCGAGGGCGACGCCAAGGTGTGGAGGTACACCTTCGAGCGCAAGGTGTGGGGCGGCCTCGGCACCACCCGCCAGACCCTCCAGGTGCGCATCGAAGCCGACGGGAAGGTGAACCGCTGGAAGTTCACCGACTCCTCGAACGAGTGGGGGAGGTAGGAGGACCAAGAGGCCCCCACCCCCCCTGCGGCAGCGGGACCGTCCTTGGGGCGGGGATGCTTCGGGGGGAGGGATGCCTCCACGCGGCGCGGCCCGCGCCGGCCGGGTAGGTCTCGGCGCCCTAATAGACCTCTGAGGTCTCTGCGCCGGCCGGCTCCTCTTTCGGCCGCCAGCGGAGGAGGTGTCGCTCGAGGCGGTTCACGGCGGCGTTGGCGAGGAGCACGATGAACATGAGGAGGATGAGGCCCGCGAAAGAGCCCGCAATGTTAAACAAGTTGCTCGCGGGCTGGATCATGAAACCGAGCCCCTTGCTCGCCGCCATGAACTCCCCGAGGATGGCCCCGAGTCATCCTGCCCCTCATGGCCGTCGTCCTCCTCGTGAACCAGTTCCTCAACTGGGCCGAGAACCGGGCCTGCGCTGGCGGCCCCCCGTCCAGATGGGCCAGGACGGCAGGATGCCCTCTCGCCCGGCCTCCCTCAGAAGCCCGCCAGCCCTTTGATGACCCGGTAGATGGAAGAGCCGTCCTCTCCTTCTCCCCCGTGCGCGCGCTGGACGAGGTAGAGCTGGTGAGCCAATGCGGTGAGGGGGAGCGGGACGTCGAGCTC
>JBHIBR010000146.1:0-5375 GCA_046759145.1 Nitrospinota bacterium
TGCGCTTGCGCTTCGATCGGTTGGGTTGGTAGGTTCGCTTCAAGGGTGCTCCCCCGGGAGCTTACGATCCCCCACATCACAACCTTGCTACTCTATGAGCCCCGCCGCCCGCTGTCAAGTGAACCCTCGTGCGGGGGACCCGCGCCCTCGGGCCAGGAAAATGCGTGCCCTCTCCATTTTCCTGTTGATTTTCCCTCGAGGGGCTGCTATGCATGTTCAGCCGTTCCAAAAATCGTGGCCTTGGCCGTGGAAATGCTCGTCCGTGGAGAGCTTCTTTTTGCGGGTTTTGGCAGCTTTTTCGCATGGTTTGAGCCTTTAATCCATAAGTTCTGCACATGTGGAAATCTCATCGTGGTCCCTGTTTTCGGCCCACCTTCAGGAGTGGGGGGTGTCGGCGATGGACAATCTGTGGTCTCGGAGCCTCGACCGCGTCCGCCAGGCCACCGGCGAGCACATCTTCGAGGCCTGGTTCCAGGAGAGTCACCAGCTAGGATTTGACGGGGAGACGCTCTGGGTGGGGGTCCCCAGTTCCTTCCACCGGGACTACATGGCGGGTCGCTTTCAGGCCGTGGCCGAGCAAGCGGTCGGCTCGGTGGCGGGACGACCCGTGGGTGTGTCCTTCGTGGCGGAGGGCCCCGATGGGGAGGCCCCCTCGCCAGCGCCCGCCCCCGCTGAGTTGCGGCCCCCCCAACCCAAAAAGCCGAGCTTCCTGAACCCCCGGTACACCTTCCGCAGCTTCGTCGTGGGCCCCTCCAACCAGTTCGCCCACGCCGCCTGCAAGGCCGTCGCCCAGCAGCCCGCCCGGGCCTACAACCCGCTCTTCATCTACGGGGGCGTGGGCCTCGGCAAGACCCACCTCCTCCACGCCATCAGCCACCAGATCCTGGGAGCCCGGCCGGGCGCGCGCCTTTACTACACCTCGGCGGAGAACTTCATCAACGACCTCATCGTCTCCATCCAGCGCGACCGGATGAGCGAGTTCCGGGCGCGCTACCGGAATATGGACGTCCTCCTCATCGACGACATCCAGTTCATCGCGGGCAAGGACCGCACGCAGGAGGAATTCTTCCATACCTTCAACACCCTCTACGAGTCGCAGAAGCAGATCGTCCTCTCCAGCGACCGGGTGCCCAAGGAGATCCCCACCCTGGAGGAGCGCCTGCGCTCGCGCTTCGAGTGGGGCCTCATCGCCGACATCCAGACCCCCGACCTCGAGACCAAGGTGGCCATCCTCCACCAGAAAGCCGCCGAGCACCACATCGCCCTCCCCCCCGACGTGGCCCTCCTCCTCGCCAGCAAGGTCCGCGGCAACATCCGCGAGCTCGAGGGCTGCCTCATCAAGATCAGCGCTTACTCCTCCATCACGGGCGCCGAGATCGCCCTCCCCATGGTCCAAGAGATCCTCAAACAGATGGCCGTCGAATCCGAGCGCTCCCTTACCATCGAGCACATCCAGAAGGCTGTCGCCGACTACTTCGGCATCAAGATCTCCGACCTCAAGGCCCGAAAGAGGACCCACTCCGTCATGGTCCCCCGCCAGCTCGCCATGTTCCTGGCCCGGGAGCTCACCCGCTCCTCCCTCGCCGAGATCGGCGAGCGCTTCGGCGGCAAGGATCACTCCACGGTGATCCACTCATGCCGCAAGATCGCCGAGCTCAACGAGAAACACCCCGAGATCGCCGCTGCCCTCAAGCGCATCCGCCAAGCGCTCGAGACTCCGTAGACGTGGTGTGGGTATCCCGCGCGCAGCGGCGGGGAGGGGGGGTGCAAAACACCCATTACAATGGGTATCAACAAAAATGTGGGTAAGATATGGGTAGTTTCCAACATCCTAATCGGCAGAATTGGCACCATTTAACACTGCTTTCCACTTGTCCCCCGCCCCTACTACGACGACTACTAGAGTAAGGTAAAGAGGAGGATCATGAGTGTGGGTTGCCGTTTGCGGGATCGGGATTGGCCCCATGATCCCCCCCGGGCCCCTTGCAAGGGGGGGGCATGGAGCTGAGTACTTAAAATTGGAGAGTTTTTCTTTGGAGCCGGGCAAGGAGGGTAAACCGGGACGTCAAACTCCTGGCCAGAAAAGCGCCAAATTATGCGATAATAAAGGTTGTTTGCTGCTCCGGCTTGTTGGCCGGAGAGAGCCCCCGAAGCCCGGGTCACCTGAGGAGCAATGGGTTGAGCAAGAAGGGGAACCCTGCGAAGGAAAGCGCCGCCCCGCTGAAAATTAACGTTGCAGACTCTGTGCGGGTCGATGACAAAGTCGGGGTGGAGGTGTATGACGCCCGGCGGATCCGGGTGCTTCAAGATCTCGAGGCGGTGCGGAAGCGCCCTGCGATGTATGTCGGGAGCACGGGTCCCCAGGGCCTCCACCATCTGGTCTACGAGGTGGTGGACAACAGCGTGGATGAGGCGATGGCGGGCTTTTGCAGCTCCATCCGCGTTATGGTCCACATGGATGGCTCGGTGACGGTGGACGACGATGGCCGGGGCATCCCGGCGGACATCCACCCCAGCGAGAAGATATCGGCGGCCGAGGTGGTGATGACGAAGCTCCACGCCGGGGGCAAGTTCGACCGGAGGGCTTACAAGGTCTCGGGCGGCCTGCACGGGGTGGGGGTTTCGGTGGTGAACGCGCTGTCGGAGTGGCTCGCGCTGGAGATTCGGCGGGACGGAAGAGTCTACTCCCAGCTCTACCGGCGGGGTGTTCCGGAAGCGCCCCTGGCGCAGACCGGCAAGGCGAAGAAGAGCGGCACGAGGGTCACTTTCAAACCCGACGCCGAGGTCTTCGAGACGGTGGAGTTCAACTACGACACCCTGGCCGCGCGCTTGCGGGAGCTCGCCTTCCTGAATGCGGGCCTGCGGGTCCGGATCGAGGATGAGCGCTTTGAGGAATCGGCCGAATTCCTCTACAGGGGCGGCATCGCCGCCCTTGTGGAGTACCTGAACCGCACCCGCAACGCCATCCACCCCAAGCCCATCCACATCGCGGGCGAGCGCGAGGGGGTGATCGTGGAGATCGCCCTCCAGTACACCGCCGGCTATGCCGAGACGGTGTTCGCCTTCGCCAACAACATCCACACCGTGGACGGCGGGACCCACACCATCGGCTTCCGCAGCGCCCTCACCCGGACGGTGAACGCCTACGGCCAGACGAGCGGCCTGCTCAAGGACGGCCAGCCCCAGCCCTCGGGGGAGGACGTGCGGGAGGGGCTCACCGGGGTGGTGAGCGTGAAGCTCCCCGAGCCCCAGTTCGAGGGCCAGACCAAGTCCAAGCTGGGCAACAGCAACGTCAAGGGGATCGTCGAGCAGCTCATGAACGAGAGCCTCGCGGGCTACTTCGAGCAGAACCCCTCGGTGGGCCGCAAGATCTTCGAAAAGGTGCTCCTCGCCGCCCGCGCCCGAGAGGCGGCCCGCAAGGCGCGCGAGCTCACCCGCCGCAAGGGGGCCCTCGAGAGCGGCTCCCTGCCGGGCAAGCTCGCCGACTGCTCCGAGCGCGACCCGGCGCGCTGCGAGCTCTACATCGTCGAGGGGGAGAGCGCCGGCGGCTCTGCCAAACAGGGCCGCGACCGCACCTTCCAGGCCATCTTGCCGCTGCGGGGGAAGATCCTGAACGTGGAGAAGGCGCGGCTCGACAAGATGCTCAACCACGAAGAGATCCGCACCATGATCACCGCCCTCGGGGCGGGCATCAAGGAGGACTTCGACCTCGCGCGGTTGCGCTACCACAAGGTGATCATCATGACGGACGCGGACGTGGACGGCTCCCACATCCGCACCCTTCTGCTCACCTTCTTCTACCGGCACATGGCCGAGCTCATCCGCCGCGGCCACCTCCACATCGCCCAGCCCCCCCTCTATCGAGTGAGCCGGGGCAAGCGGGATCTCTACCTGAAGAACGAGCGCGAGTTCGAGGACTTCATCCTCGAGGCGGGGTGCGAGCGCGCAGAGCTTGCCCTGGACGCCCGCCGGGCCGGCTCCCTGCGGGGCCAGCGCTTGCTCGAGTTCCTGCGCCGCCTCTCGCGCTACGACTCCGCGCTTGAGCGCCTCGCGCGCAGGGGGATGGACCGGCGCATCGTGCGGATGGTGGCCGAGCGGGAGAACTTCAGCCGGGCGCTCCTGGCCGAAGAGAAGGCCCTCAGGGCCTTTCTCCGGGACCTGCAGGCCGCCTTCCAGGCTGAGAACCCTGCCGATGGGCCCTTCCGCTACGAGGTGCGGCGCGATGAGAAGAGCAGCCTCCTGCGGGTGAAGCTGCTCTCCCGCAGGGGAGAGCGAGATTTCACCACTCGGGTGAACGAGCACCTCGCTAGCTCGGAAGAGTTCCGCGAGGTGCGGGCGGCGCTCCGGGGCTTCGGCGCGCTGGGCCAGCCCCCCTTCCGCCTGCGCAACGGCGGCGCGGAGGAGGGGGTTGCGAGCCTCGAGGAACTGCTGGCCAAGTTCCGCGAGTTCGGCCAGAAGGGGCTCGGCATCCAGCGCTACAAGGGTCTCGGCGAGATGAACCCCACCCAGCTCTGGGAGACCACCATGGACCCCGAGCGCCGCACCCTCCTCCAGGTGACCAGCGAGGACGCCCAGGCCGCGGACGAGATCTTCTCCACCCTCATGGGCGACGCCGTGGGGCCCCGCCGCGAGTTCATCGAGCAGCATGCCCCCGAGGTGCGCAACCTGGACGTCTAGGCGCTCCCTCCGCCCCGCAATATCTCCCGCCGGCCCGGTGGCCTACGTGCACGAGCCGAGTAAGCGGGCAGCAGTCTCCGCGCTCGCAGGCCCGCCTCACGGTGGGCCTACTCTAAGCCTCATGAACTCAAACAGTTCCGGCGGTTCGCCGGGGTTGCCCCGCCCGCGGCGGCGTGGTAGGATGAAGGGCGCGGTGTATGGCGGCAACGGTTTGATGTAGTGGGAGTTAATTCCGCCCAGCGAGGGAGGAGCGCGCCGGATGGCCCCCGAGGGTCGCGTACCTGTCCCCATCGAAGAGGAGATGCGTAGTTCCTTCATGGACTACGCCATGAGCGTCATCATCGCCCGCGCGCTTCCGGATGTGCGCGATGGGTTGAAACCGGTCCAGCGGCGTATCCTGGTGACACTCGACGACCTGAACCTTGCCCACACGCGCCCCTTCCGCAAGTGCGCTAAGATCGCGGGCGATGTGAGCGGCAACTACCACCCCCACGGCGAGGGGGTAGTGTACCCCTCGATTGCGCGCCTCGCCCAGGACTTCTCCCTGCGCAGCCCCTTGGTGGACGGCCAGGGTAACTTCGGCAGCATCGACGGCGACCCCCCGGCGGCCATGCGCTACACCGAGGCCCGGATGACGGCCCTCGCCGAGGAGATGCTGCGGGACATCGACAAGGAGACGGTGGACTTCGTCCCCAACT
>JBHIBR010000147.1:0-5368 GCA_046759145.1 Nitrospinota bacterium
GAAGCGACAGGGCCTATCTCCCAGGTAGTGGCGGCAGTCGTCGTGGACGAACATCCGGCTCTCCCATGACCTCCTCCCCGGGGAACCGTTGCAGCATAGGCCAGGCCACTTCCCGGGGCAAACCGGCACCTTCCCGCTTCGTCGAGGGCGCCCGGATGGTCCGCATGGAGCTCTAGGGGGAGCCCCCCGGTCGGGGTGGGTCAGATCATGGGTTTTTTCAGGCTCCCGGGCAGGGCCTGGAAACTCGGATTGACAAATGTTTTTGACGGAGACATATTGGGGGGGTAGAATAAAATTGAGCGCGTAGCTTCCCCGGGGGGTCCGCGGCGGCGCTTGAATGAGGAGGTGAGCGAAGGATGTCCGACCAGGAGCACCAGGACGAGGCCATGAACACCCTTTCGGAGGCCATCATCAAGGCCATCCTGCACTCCAAGGAAGTCAAGGGCGTAGTGATGAGCCTCCTGAAGCAAGGGATGCTGTGCCCCAACGATGTCTTGGCACTCGCGCTGAAGTTCCCCAGTGTGGGCATCATGGAGGCGAAGATGGGGCAACTCAAGCGGGATCAAGCATCCAGCGAGGAGACCCGGGCGGCCCCTCCTGAAGCGGCGGCTGAGCAGTTCATCGATGGAAAGAAGCTGAGCCCGGCCGAGTGGGCTTTTGAGGAATATTGTGCCGGGCGCTTCAACGAAGAAGCCTGGATCAAGAAGGCGCGAATCCAGCTCGATTGACCCATTCCCCCCCCGGCCCCGCCTGAAGGGTCGGGGGTCGTTTTTCTCCCGGGCCCCTGCCTCCCGGGTGACTCCGGGAGCTGAAAGCGGAGGGGGGTTCCTCTCTGCCCTCTTGCCGGGGCAAGCCCGGGTCGAGGGACCCTCCTAGCCGTCCCTTCCTTCCCGTTTCTTCCGCAAGATGTACCAGCTGAGCTGGCGGAAGAGTCCCCGGAGGGTCCGGACCTCCTCGGGGTCGAGTCCCGCCCGGCCCAGCATCCGCCGGAGAGCCCCCAGCACCCGCTCGGGGTTCTGGGGGTCGAGGAAACCCACCTCGAGCAGGCTCTCGCGCATGTGGTCGAAGAGGGCTTCCAGCTCCGCCGAGCGGGCGAGGGTGGGCGCTTTGGGCGGCGGCGTGGCGGCTGCGGCCAGGAAGAGCTCGTAGGCCACCACCATCACCGCCTGTGCGAGGTTGAGCGAGGGGAGCCTCTCGTCGGCCGGGATGAGGAGAAGGTTCTGGCAGAGGGAGAGCTCCTCGGCGGTGAGGCCCCTCTCCTCGGGGCCGAACACGAGGGCGACCGGGCTGCCCGCCGCCTGGGCCAGGATGTGCGGGGCCCCCTCCCGGGGGTGGAATGTGGGCTCCCGGCGCTTTCCCCTGCGGCGGCTCGTGCCCACCACGTAGGCCTGGTCCGCCACCGCCTCCCGCAGGGTGTCGAACGTGCGCGCCTCCTGGAGGAGGCTCACGGCCCGACCGGCCATGGCCCTGGCCTCGGGGCTCAGGGGGTCGCAGGGCCGCACCAGGCGCAGGTGGGTGAGGCCCATGTTGAGCATGGCCCGGGCGGCCGCCCCGACATTGCCGGGCTGACGGGGCTCGACCAGCACGACAGAGATGCGGAAGAGGGGGTCCTTCACCGGATGCGTGGATTTTTTCTCTGTATTCACTTGACGAGTCCGTCAGGCCAGCCCGTGTTGGCGGTTAGGATTGGCTAGTGGTTTAGTTAGGGCGGTGGGTCATATTCTCGGGGGCGAGTGATGGTGCCTTGCCTCGTGGTTACTCGTGATGGAAGCAAGTGCTGCTGTAGACCCTCCGGCCTGAGTCTTCGGTAACTTGAAGCGCTTTTTCGTAGGGCTACTGACCCCCTGCAGGGAGGAGCGAATACTACAATTTTTCTTTGTCAGGTGCCACCTTGAGGGCAGCTTCGATGGCCGGGACGAGATCGGAATCGGCGGAAATAACGACAGCTTTATCGAACTCACCCCTGCAAACGCCGCGTATCAGATGCACCGCAATACGGACATCTGATTCTTTTTCCTCGTGGCTGGAGTACAGTTGGTGGCAGCAGGGGCACTTCCTCGGCTTCTCCTTAAAATGAGCCAAAACCGGCGTGACGCCCGTTGCCTCTAAGGCTGCCACATATCGTCGATGGCGAGCGTAAGGGTCGGGTAGCCAGGTGGCGTAAGCCGAAAAGTAGTAGACAGCAGCCAAGGTTTCTTTACGGGTATCAATCAGGGACGCAGCTAAGCTCTGCAGATTTAGCCATTTTAGGTGATTTTGATTCAACCCACGTATGCCGTGATATAGATTAAATCCATCAATAAGGCACACTACGGTCTTTCGTCGCATGCAATGAGTTTTCGGGCGTTAAAAAAAACCCCGCACTTAAATGTGCGGGGCGCGTCGGGATGGGCTGCAAAGCAGCGTCACCGACGTGATGAGGCCCAACTCTTCACCTACAATATGCCCCGATTGGGTCCCATTGTCAAGTAAAAAATACGTACTTTTTGCAAACTGCCAAGCAAAATCATTTCTGCTAAAATATTGATTAAATTGGAATTTCCTCCATTCGCTCGGATGTGACTCACCGCGTCGGCCCATATCGCCGCCCTGACCGCGGCCCACGCTGAAGCCGGCGAAGATTGCCGCGCCAAATGGATGGCGCCCCACCCGGGACCCCTAGCGGCCGGCGGGCACTCTCATGGCCCTCAGGAGCTCCGCCACCTGGTCCACCGCCCCCCGGGCCTGCTCATCCATCTCCTCCTCGCTGCGGTTGGAGATGGGATGGGGGATGACGGCGTAGGCGAAGTCCTCCGCCCCCTTGGCCATCCGGATGGCCTCCGCCGAGATGGTGAACTCCTCGGTGCAGATGGTGGCCTCCGGGATGCCGCTCCGCTCGAGCTCGATTCCGTCGTGCACACTGCACGAGCTGCAGCTCCCTCAGTCGCCCACCCCGTTGAGGACAAAGTCAGCCTCGCCCCGCAGGCGCTCGATCTGCTCGGTGGGGACGGGCCGCGAGCTCGAGGGCTTCCGCAGGGCCAGCGTCCGGACCAACCCGTAGCGGGCTGCCAGCAGATCGGCCACTTTCTCCAGCACCCGGTCGGAGTTGGGCTTGCCGTTGATGAGGAGGCCGAGCCTCTTCCCCTCCAGCTCCCCCGTTCGGGGGGCCGGCAGGAACTCCTGGGTTTCGGGCTCGGTGCTCGGGTCGAGCAGCTCCAGGTATCCCTTTTCCATCGCGCATCTCCTTCTGGGAGGGGTCTCCCTCAGTGGCACTCGATGCACGCCCCGATGGCCCGGGTGACGGCGCGGGTCATGGAGGGCGCTCCCCAGCCCGGCAGCACCGCCGAGAAGCGCCCCGCAGGCCCTCCTGCCGCCACGACCAGGATGTCCTCGGGAGAGGGAGCCGCCTGGCGAAAGGTGGCGTGGTCTTCGGGCGCGAGCTCCCCTGCCACGCGGCCCGCGCGCTTGAGGTCCGCCACCGAACGCTGCGCCCGGGCGTGGAGGTAGCGACGGACCTCCACCTTCTTCCAGCCCGCACCCGCCAGGAAGTGGGCGTGCTCGGGGGCGATTACCACCACGAACTGCTGGTTGCGGGCGGCGTTGGGCGTGCCCAGCGAGACGATGGTGTCGGCCATGGCCTCCAGGACACTCTCCGGCCTGCGCCCGAGGTGGCTGTTCACCTGGTGGGGGCTCTCGGTGGCGATGACGGTCACGGCGCTCAGCTCGCGGTCCAGCCCGCGCTCCACGTGGAGGGGCGTCCAGCCGAGCCGGCCGCAGAGCTCCTCATCCTCCCCGATGCAGAAGGTGAACTTTCCGGGCGTCCCGAGCGTGGAGCGGTCCACCCGGCCCGGCACCGTGCCCGCCGCGTTCACCAGGATGAGGCGCACCGCCCGGCCGATGACCGCGTTGGCCCGCCTGCCCTGGCCGAAGAGGTTCTCTCCGCAGTTGATGTCCAGCTCCCGCACGGCGGGGCCGTTGACGATGAGGAGTGTGGCGGCCCCCTGCGTGCTCGAGGTGGGCCCGTGGGCGCCGAAGGGCTCGCTCAGGATGGCCTCCATGGTCGCCAGCACCACGGGGAAGTGGGCGGGCATGCAGCCCGCCATGACGGCGTTGATGGCGGCCTTCTCCACCGTCACGACCCTCCTCCGCACGGGGATGGCGCCCAGCACCTCCTCCGGCTCCCGGGCCACGGACTCCACCATCGCCCGCACCTTCCCCTCGGTGGGGGGGACGATGGGCAGCCCGTCCGTCCAGCCCCGGCGGTGGTAGAGCTCCTGGGCTTCGTCGAAATCCCTGACCCGGACCCGACCTGAGCGGAATTTCGAGGCGGTGCGCACGGTGGGGTTTCCTCCCGGTGGTGAGATGTGCGGGCCCTCGCCCGCCGAAGGGGTGCCCTCGTTGCCCCCATTATACCTGCAGTGTAGGCGACGGCCAATCGGCCTCCCGGGCTTCGAGCAGGGACAGGGAAAACCATCCAGGCCCCGCCACACCTGGGGGCTCCCTCAGTGTTTGCTAAGTTGCTAAAATTGAACTGATTAGACCGGGGGGATCCCCTCATCCCCGAGAAAGGATTCAGCGGAGGGGAGGCTGTGGAACGCACGTTGCGGGAGGGGGGGATCAAGGAGGTGGCGGAGCTCCTCTCCGTGCCCGCCCGCTGCGGGATTGTCCTCACACGCGCCCGCATCCGGGCCATCGCCTCGCACCTGGGGGTGCCGGCGGGCATGCAGAGCAAAAGCCGCATGGTCGAGAGCCTCTTCCGCGCGGCGGGGGGGATGGGCAAGGCCGAAGAGCTCCTGGAGCTCATGGCCCGGGAGGCCGGCCTCTGGAGCGCCCGCTACCGCTTGTGGCAGAGGGCCTGCCCGCCGGCTTCGGCCATCTGGGAGGAGTGGACCGCCGAGGGCCGGGAGCTGGCGAGGCACCTGCGGCGGGCCCGGAAGCTGGCCCGAAAAACCGCCCGGGGCTGAGGGCGGCCCCCAGAATCCCCTTGACTAGGAAGGAGAGGGCGTATATATTTAGATTTGGGTAAATAGGAGAAAGAGGGGGATACCCTCCTTTCGGGGCCGCAACTGCCGGCGGGGCCGGCAGGAGAGAGGTGGCCTCGGCTCTTTGATGCATCTAGCCTGATGGGTAGAACCGGTGAGGGGGCTTGACAAGTCCCTCGCGGGGGGTTAATCTGTCTTTTTGCCCAATTGGGCCACCGCTCTTTGAAAACCGAATAGGGTGCGTTACGGCTTGAGTGGGTCCCGCCGATCTCCCCCCAGTTGAAGGCTGAGGGACCCGGGGGGGCTGTGCCCTTAGGGGTGCGGCTCGAGGGTCCCTTGGAAGCTTTTCAATTGGAGAGTTTGATCCTGGCTCAGAACGAACGCTGGCGGCGTGCTTAACACATGCA
>JBHIBR010000148.1:0-5361 GCA_046759145.1 Nitrospinota bacterium
ATTCAACACCTCGGCCCGGATGAGGCGGATGACGCGCAGGCGCATCTCCTCCCGAGCCCGGAGGGCCTCCTTCATGTCTCTCTCCAGCCGGTCCCGGACGGACATCTGAACCCTCCTCTCGCCGCCGACGCGGATGCGGCCTCAGGGGAGCGCGGCGATGGCTTCTATCTCAACCAGAAATTCCGGGTTCGCCAGACTCTTGACCACCAGGAGCGAGTTCGGGGGAGGGTCCTGGGGGAAAAACTCCCGCCGCACCTCGTTCACGGCCCCCCGGTGAGCCAGGTCCGTCAGGAAGAGAGTGGTCTTGACCACGTGCCCCAACTCGCCCCCGGCGTCCTTCAGGATGGACCGCAGGTTCTCCAGCGCCTGCCGGGCCTGGGCGGCAGGGTCGCCCGCGCCCACCAGCCGTCCCTGGGCGTCCACCGGCACCTGCCCCGCGATGAAGAGAAGCCGCTGCGCCCCCTCCACCCGGAAGGCGTGTGAGTACTGCCCCCGCGGGGGAGCCACGCCAGGAGGCTGCAGGACCTTCCTCTCCATCGGCGTTCCTCGGCGGCACCGACCTCTCAACACGATTATAGGGGTTCCCCTCGCGCCCGATCAACGGGAGAGGAAAGCGCCCTCAATACCGGAGTTTGGCTTCCTCCATGTTCCCCACGATGGCCAGCACCATCTGTTCGGGTCGCAGGTACTTGCGAGCCACCCGTTGCACCTCGCTGCGGCTCACGGCCCCGATGAGCCGGGGGTAGCGCTCCATGTAGTCGAGGCCGAGGCCGAAGAGCTCGACGCTCGTGAGGAGCTGGGCGATGCGCCGATTGGTGGAGAAGCGGAGGGGGAAGTTACCCGTCAGGAATTGCTTGGCGTCGGCGAGCTCCCGCTCCGAGACCGGCTCCTCCCGGATGCGGCGGATCTCCTTCAGGGCGAGGTCGATGGCCTGGTTGGCGCTGGGGTTGCGCGTCTGCATCCCGAAGTGGAAGAAGCCCCCGTGGAGGCCGCCCACGAAATAGCTGTAGACGCTGTATGCCAGGCCCCTCTCCTCCCGGATGGCCCGCAAGGCGCGCGACTCGAAGCCTCCGCCCCCCAGGATGTAATTCATCACCCGCACCGCGTAGAAGTCGGGGTGGTCGCGGCGCAGGCCCAGGTTCCCCAGCACGATGGAGGACTGGGCCACCGGACGGTGGAGCTTGCGGACAGTGAAGCGGGAGGATGGGCGGGGCTCCGGCAGGCGCTCGAGGGGAGCGCGGCCCGGCCGCCACTCCCCCAGGTGGCGCATCACGAGCGCCCGCGCCCGGGCGAGGCTGATGTCTCCCACCAGGGCGAGGACAGACCCCCGGGCGCCGTACCTGCTCCGGTGGAAGGCTGCCACCTCTTCCCGTCCGATCTTCTGTAGGCTCTCCCGCGTTCCTTTTACAATGCGGCCGTAGGGATGGTCGCCGTAGAGGGTGCGCAGGAACAGGCGGTTGGCCAGCCAGCTGGGCCTCTCCTCCAGGCGCTGGAGCGTATCCAGCGCCCGCTGGCGCATCTGGACTACCTCCTTCTCGGGGAAGGTGGGCCGGAGGAGCGCCTCGGCCAGGAAGGCAAAGCCCCGCTCCAGGTCCCGGGTGAGGAGCCGCATGCTCACCCAGGCCAGCTCGCGCCCCACATCTACGCCGAACTCCCCCCCCAGGGCGTCCTTCTCCCGGGCCGCCTCCCCGGCCGACCAGCGCTTCGTCCCCCTGAGGAGCAACGAGGCTGTGAGTCCCGCGAGCCCCTCCTGCCCCGGCGGCTCGTACACCGCCCCGGCCCGAAACGCCAGGTTGACCACGACCATGGGGAGGGCCCTCTGGGTGGAGACCAGAAGGACGGCACCGTTGGGGAGGACCTCCCGCTCGATCCGAAGAGAGGCATCAGGGCTCGCGGGCCACAGGATCAGGAGAAGTGCGACAGCCGCCCCGATGGGTGCTCGCGCGGCCCTCATGGGTGACCCCCCCTCTTTTTCTCCGCGCGGGCGGCGCGGGGCGGCGCCGGGCGAAGGATCCCCACCGTTCGGTTCTCTCGCCGAAGGTGCCGGGCGGCGGCCCGCCGGACGTCCTCACTCGTGACGGCCGCGATCCGGCGCAGGTAGCTCTGGATGAGCCGCCAGTCGCCCGCAGCGTCCGCGCGGCCCAGCAGCATGGCCCGGTAGAAGTGGGAGTCCATGGCGAAGACGAGCTCCGCTTCCATCCGGCGTTTGGTCCGGGAGAGCTCCTCGGCTCCCACTCCCTCCCGGGCGATGCGCGCGAGCTCCTCCTCGATGGCCTTCTCCACCCTCTCCGGGGTGCCCCGCCGGCTGATCCGGGCGGTGAGGGTGAAGAGCGATGGGTCGTGGGCCAAGAGGTCGTTGTCCGCGTCCACGCCCAGGGCGATCCCCTCCCGGTAGACCAGCCTCTGAACGAGGCGGCTGCTCTCGCCCCCGGCCAACACCTCGGCTAGCACATCCAGGGCGTAGGCCGACGGGGAGCGGTAGTTGGGGACCCGGTAGGCCAGCATGAGGGCCGGAAGGCGCGCCTCCCGCACGAGCTCCACCCGCCGCTCGCCTCGCGGGGGGGGCTCCTGCACACGAGGCGGGGAGGGGGCCGGGTCCGGCTGAAGGAGGCCGAAGTGTTTCCGGATGAGGGAGAGCATCTGGGGCGTTTTGAAGTCTCCCACGGCGACGATGGTGGCGTGCGCGGGGTGGTAGTAACGACGGTAGAAGCGCCGCATGCTCTCCACCGTGATGGCCCGCAGGTCGGCGGGCCAGCCGATGATGGGGTTGCGATAGGGGTGGAGCCGGAAGGCCGTCGCATGCACCTCCTCGTAGAGCGCCCCGAGCGGGTTGTCCTCCGTGCGGGTGCGCCGCTCCTCCAGCACCACTTGCCGCTCCAGCTCCAGTTCTTTGGGGTCGAGGACTAGGTTCATCATCCGGTCCGCCTCGAGCTCCATGGCGAGCTCCACCCGGTCCGAGGCCATCCGCTCGAAGTAGGCCGTGTAGTCTCGCGAGGTGAACGCGTTGTGGCTTCCGCCGTTGCGCTGGATGAGGTTGCTGAAGACCTTGGCGCCGAAGCGCCGGGTCCCCTTGAACATCATGTGCTCGAGGAGGTGGGACATGCCGGTCATGCCCTGCCGCTCGTGGCGCGAGCCCACGCGGTACCACACCTGGAACACCACCACGGGCGCCCGGTGGTCCTCGAGGAGGAGGACCTTGATGCCGTTCTGGAGGTGGTGCTCGCTCACCTCCCAGGGGACTTCCACCGCGCCAGCGGGCGCCGGCGCCGCCAGGGCCGCCACTGCCAGGGTGTACCCCAGGGCCAAAACCACCTGCTTCGTTCGCGACCCTCTCATGCAAAGACTCCCTCCACGATTCTGTCCACCGCCCCGGCCAGGGCGTCGGCCGCCTCCGCCAGGGACCGGCGCCGCTCGGCGACCCAGCCCTGGTCCGCGGCGAGGGCGGACGCTCGCGTCTCGAGCATGCCCGCGAGCACTTCGGGGGCGGGGCCTCCCTTGATCTTGTGGGCCTGAACGAACTGGCTCGGGTCGAGGGCCCTGCGGACCTCTTCCGCGGTCAGAGCGAGCGGCTCACCTGTCACCTCGCGGGCCGCGGCCTGCACCATCTCGGGAGTCACCTCCAGGGCGCCTTTCCCTTGCCCTATGGCGGCCAGCACAGTCCGGCCCACGATGCGATGGCCGGTTCGATAGGAGAGCCCGCAGCGGGCGTGGATGAGGTCCGCCAGGGCGGTGGCGGTCGAGAAGCCCTGTGCCGAGCGCGCCCGCATGACCTCTTCCTTCGGGGTGACGGTCGCCAGAAACCCCGTCATGAGTTCCAAAGACGTGTCGGCGGTGTCGAAGGCGCGCCAGGTGGGCGCGAGGACCTCGATGCAGATGTCCTCGGTGTCCTGGAAGAAGGTGTTGTGCGAGACCGTGAGGACCGAGGTGAGATCCCCGATGATGTGCCCCGCCCGGGAGCGGATGTATTCGCAAGGATACGGGTTCTTCTTCTGGGGCATGAGGCTGCTCGTCCCGGCGAATTCATCGCCGAAGTCCACCATGTTGAACTCGAATGACGCCCACACGTCGATGTCCATCGCGACGCGGCTCATGGTCTGCATCAGGTTCGCCAGCATCGCGACGGCCTCCACCATATGGTCCACCCCAGCCACGCAGTCCAGGGTGTTCTCCCTTGTGGTGTGGAAGCCGAGCAGGCTGCTCAGCCGGTCCCGGTCGATGGGCAGCGCGCTCCCCGCGAGGGCCCCGCAGCCCAGGGTGTTGGCGTTCACATTGTCGTAGGCGGCCCGAAGCCGCTGGAAATCCCGCGCGAGATTGTCCTCGAAGGCCAGCAGGTAGTGACCGAACGTTGTCGGTTGGGCGTGTTGGAGGTGGGTATAGCCGGGCATGACCGTGTCCCGGTACTGGGCGGCGAGACCCTGCACCGTCTTCCGGAGGCCCGCCAGACGGTCTGCCAGGTCGAGGAGGCGCCCGCGCGTGACCATCCGGGAGAGGGGTTCGGGGCGGGTTCGGCCCAGGTTGAGGTTCCCGACCACATCCTCCCCCAGCTTCTGGCTGAGGGCCCGCTCTGCGTGCAGATAGAAGTACTCGAAAGCGGGGTTGAATTCGCCCAAGGCATCTGGGCCTGCGGCTTCAAGCTCTGAGAGGGCGGCCAAGAGCCTTGCGGCGTCGGAGCGGTCGATGACCCCCGCCTCATAAAGGACCACCGTCCAAGCCTTGTGGGTTGTCATGAGGGGATAGAACCAGTGACGTCGCTTGAAGGCGAAGAGGGGTCGGAGGATTGTCTTGTTGAAGATCTCTGAGGGTGCTGCCGCGAGCCGATCCCGCATCTCTCTTACTTCGGCCATCATGCCCTCCCCTTTCTCCTGGCCGACCCTGTGCCCCAGGCCCCGTTTTCCCTCCTCAGCCCGCGGCGAGGGCTGCGCCCCTTCCCACGAGCCTGCTGGCGAACTCTCGGATGCCCCGACCCGCCGCCCGGCGCTTGAGGGCGGCGATGGCCTCGGTGGGGTTGAGACCCATGGGGCAGACCTCGGTGCAGTTGAACTGGCTGTGGCAGCGCCACACTCCGTGCTCGTCGGCCACGGCCCGCAGGCGCTCCTCTCCCGCCCCGTCGCGGGAGTCGGCGAGGAGGGTCGCGGCGCGGTTGAGGGCGGCCGGTCCCAGAAACTGAGGGTCCCAGCGCACCAGGGAGCAGGCCGCGTGGCATGCTCCGCAAGTGATGCACTCGATGTGAGGGTCCACCTTGCGCCGCTCTTTCGAATCGGGGGGGAATCGGGCCGGCTCCCGTTGTGCCTCCTCGGTGGGGAGGACAAAGGGCATGACCTTACGGTACTTTTCGAAGAAAGGCCCCATGTCCACCACCAG
>JBHIBR010000149.1:0-5354 GCA_046759145.1 Nitrospinota bacterium
GAGGCGGGACGACTCATTGCCCTCGCTCAGGGCGGTCGTGGCATGGTGGTGGGAACCCCTCGCCCGCAGTTCCGTTGACCGCAGGCGAACTTTTCGGGCGCTTGCCTTTGGCCCGAGGGGCTGCGACGCTCTCCGCAGCCGGGGTAAAGAAATGGGTGGCTACGGAGGGTCGCCTGGCGGCCGACCTCGCAGCCGTCGTCCTCGGGCCCGGCCAGATGGCCCCGCGCCCGGGGGTTTTTCTCCCTCCTGATGGAGGGGAGCGAAAGAGAAAACCCATTGATCTGACTTGGGTTGGACCCATCGAGGCCGGGTGCGGCCGGAGAGGGGACAAGCCTCCGGAGTAAGCCGTAACCAACTGATTTCGGCTTCACTTGCCCCCTCACACCGTTCACCTTCCGGCCTCCTCAATAACCTCTTCTCTCCCGCCGGCGCTAGCGGGCTCGATCCTAAATATAGGCGTAGATAGAGCGAAAGTCAATAGGAAATTCTCACTCGTACGCACAATTCCCATTGGCGGAGGTCAGAGCCAAGGTTGAAGCGGCCCTCGCAGTCGTGCGATACTTTGGTGAAATTCCGAGGTTCGCCTTTTATCGAATGGCGGCCGGGGTGGCGGTGTTGCTCCGGGAAAGTGGACCGCCGAGGCGCACCTTAGGGCTGAGCGGATAAGGAGGTCCTCCGTGCCTGAAAACACCCTCTATTATGGGGATAATCTGGAAATCCTCAAAGCCTACCTATCAGACGAATCGGTTGATTTGGTCTACCTAGACCCCCCGTTCAAGAGCAACCAGGATTATAACGTGCTATTTGCCGAGCAAGACGGTTCTCGCTCGGCTGCACAGATTAAGGCATTCGAGGACACTTGGCGATGGGATCAAGCGGCTGCGGCAGCTTTTGAAGAAATCGTAGAGCGAGGAGGCCGCGTTTCTCAAGTTATGCTAGCATTTCGCGGATTTCTCGGCGGAAACGACGTGCTAGCCTACTTGGCGATGATGGCCCCGCGCTTAGTAGAACTACGGCGAGTGATGAAGCCGACAGCCTCAATCTATTTGCATTGTGACCCGACGGCAAGCCACTATCTGAAGCTGCTCATGGACGCCGTTTTTGAGCCAAAGAATTTCCGAAACGAGATTGTATGGTGCTACGCTGGTGGAGGCATTCCCAAGAAAGACTTCCCTCGAAAACACGACGTGATTTTCCGCTATAGTAAAAGTGACCAATGCTTTTTTGCGCCCGTGTACCGTCCTTACAGCCCAGGTACAGTCCAACGCGGCAGAACAGCGGTAAAGGGAAAGTACGCAGAGTCGGGGCTTCGGAAAGAGGGAACCCCAGTCAACGACTGGTGGCCGGATGTTCCCAAAATCACAAGCCCCACAGACCCGGAGAAGCTGGGCTATCCAACGCAAAAATCGGAAGCCCTTCTGGAGCGAATTGTCCAGGCTAGTAGCAAAGAAGGCGATGCGGTTTTAGACCCTTTCTGTGGCTGCGGAACAGCCATTGCTGTTGCCCAAAGGCTCAACCGTCAGTGGATCGGAATTGACATTACGCATCTGGCCGTTGGCTTAATTAAACACCGCCTTTTTGATGTTTTTGGTCTCATAGAAGGGAGGGATTATATCGTGCATGGCGAACCAGAGGATCTGGCTGGCGCTCGCCAACTAGCCCATGATGATCCATTTCAGTTTCAGGCGTGGGCACTGGGTTTGCTAGGAGCACGGTCGGCGGATCAGAAAAAAAGTCGAGACCGCGGGATCGACGGAAGGCTTTATTTTCACGACCAGCCGACAGGAGGCAAGACCAAGCAGGTTATCTTTTCAGTGAAGTCGGGGCATATAACTGTTGAACACATCAGAGGCTTACGCGGTGTGGTCGAACGGGAGAAAGCCGAAATTGGCGTTTTTCTGACGCTAGAGGAACCAACAAGAGAGATGCGCCGTGAGGTAGCCACCGCTGGCTTCTACGTTTCTCCCTGGGGCAAGCATCCCCGCCTCCAAATCTTGACGATCGGCGAAATTTTAGAAGGCCAAGTCATTGATTTTCCACCGATGAGCCAAGTTAACCGAACTTTCAAGAAGGCGCACAAGCCTAGGCGAAGACCACCAAGGAACCTAGAACTGGAACTTCAGGAATAAAACCCATCCGCTGTCAACAACTTCTAAATTTTGGGTAATTTTCATGGAAGCTCTATCGGACCGATTCCCCGCCGAGCTGGGGAGGATCAGCCTCGAAGGCGGCGGGCCCTTCCTTAGCGCTCGGTGGCCTCGGATAGGCGAATCATCTCACTTCGGCGGGCGGAGGGAAAACAGGCGTTATATGGGCAGAGATCCAGGAGGGCAATCTACTTGACGCTTGTATCAACCGCCCGAAGAATCTTTTGAGCAACCTCCAGCAGGCTATTGCAGTGTTGCACCATGTCGTCACGGCGTCGAATGCTTCGATTCCGGGTCGGGTGATCAAAGTCAATGTCCAGCTCGTGAATGATTTTATTTCGAATCAGAAAGACCGGCCGTAAGTCAGTCACACCAACTCCGACCTCTTTTGGATCAAGGCCCAAATACTTAACGGACCTGTTCAGCTCTTCAACAGACTGCAAGCTGCCAGAAGTCAGGTCCTGCACGAGCGCATCAACCAGCCTGCTCTGAGGGGAGGCGCCAGAGAGCAGCCGCGCAAGAAACTTGGTTCCCCCGATTGCATCCGGATCCTCCGCCGGGCCCCTGATCTTTCTCGCGGCGTAAGTTTCCACTTCCGCCTGTGCCGCCTCGTTCCGGCCTACAATTGTGGGTAGCGCCTCCCGGACAAGCTGCTTGAGCATGGAGTCTAACCCCGCCGCAGCAAACACCACCATAGCCCGGAGAAGGTCTTGCTCTTCGTCCGTAGTGGCTCCCCCTCTAGCCCCCCTGGCTTTCCGAATATTGTCGAAGGCGTGCAGCAGAGCCCTAGCTGTATCGTGGGCGTGTTTGAGAATCAAGTGCGCCTTCTTGGTCTGCTCAGCGGCGGATTCTTTAGGCGCAGGCCTGATGACCTTAGACACCTTCTACCTCCGGTCTGGCTTGTTCGCACAAACTCGCCCTGCTGGGGAAGTGGAAAACACTCGGGCACACGAAGTCATCCTCAAAGGCCATGTTACACGCCCGCCCTTCTCAGCGCTGCTACTTCTTCCCCTTATGCTTCGTGAGGTCCACGATCACAAAGCGCTGCCCAGGCTCCGGGGTCGGGGGAAACGGCTCGCCCTCGACGACGGTGCGCTCCTCACCTGTGCCGCCACCCCGCGGCCCCACAATCTCCGCTTGGCCTGATCGGGGCACGCGCTCTCCCGGCTTGAATGGACCCTTGCTGCCCTTGGCCACTTCGAAACCTCCTAAATTTGGAATAACGGACGGCGCCCCATGCGCCGCCAATATTTCCATTATAGAAAATTTCTCGGTGCAAGTCAAAGAAAATGTTGGGGCGATGGGGCTCAATACAATATCTTGTGTATTCGTGGATTATCTTCTGTTCAGGATTACCATATAAGGGTAAGCCCGCCTAGGCGCGCCCCCTCCCGTCAGGGCGCCACGGCCAGCTCCACCTCCCGGTTCGCCAGGTCCACCCCGATCACCTGCACCCGGATGGGGTCCCCCAGGCGGTAGCGCCGCCCGGTGCGCCGGCCCAGGAGAGAATGGAGGTTTTCGCGGAAGAGGTAGTAGTCGTCGGCCAAGCGCTCTACGCGCAAAAGACCCTCCACATACACCTCATCGAGCTCTACGAACAGGCCAAAGCGCGCCACCCCGCTGATGTGCCCCGCAAAACACTCCCCCACCTTGGCCTTCATGAAGCGCGCCCGCTGGAAATCCACCACCTCCCGCTCCGCGCTCTCAGCCAGGCGCTCCCGCTCGCTGCAATGCTCGGCGACCTGGGCGAGCCTCTCCGCCAGGGCGCGGGGCCGACCGGGCGCTTCGCCCCTAGCCCCCCACCCCGCCTTCAGGAGGCGGTGGACGACGAGGTCGGGGTAGCGCCGGATGGGAGAGGTGAAGTGCGTGTAAGCCTCGAAGCCGAGGCCATAGTGGCCGAGGTTCTCCGGGCTGTAGCGCGCCTGCTTCATGCACCGGAGGAGGAGCAGGTGGACGAAGGTCTCGACGGGGCCGCCCCGGGTGGCCTCGAGGGCCCCCTGGAGCGCCTTCGGGCGCAGGCTCAGGCCAAGAGGGGGGAGAGGGATGGGGAGAGAGAGGTTGTGGATGGCGATGCGGGCGAGTTCGAGCTCCTGCTCCTCGGGGGGCTCGTGGACGCGGTAGAGCGCGGCCGGGGCGGAGTCGGCGAGGATTTCGGCAACCGCCCGGTTGGCCGCCAGCATGAACTCCTCGATCAGATGGTGGGCGCGGTTGCGCGGGGCGCGGGTGACGCTCAGGGGGTCCCCCTTGGCGTCGAGGAGCACGTGGGCCTCGGGGAGCTCGAAATCGAGGCTCCCTTCTTCCATCCGCCTCGCCCGCAGGGCCTGGGCGAGCCGGTCCATGGCCCGGAGGGTTTCCTTGACCTCCCCCGCGAGAGCCAGGGCGCCGGGCACCCCCCGCTCCCTGCCCTCGATGACCGCGCCGGCGATGGTGTAGGTCAGGCGGGCGCGGCTGCGGATGACCGAGGGTGTGAGGCGGCGGGCGACGCGGCGGCCCCCTTCGCCAAAATCGAGGAAGGCGGACAGGGTGAGACGCTCCTCTCCCTCCTTGAGGCAGCAGACCCCGGAGGAGAGCGAGGGCGGGAACATGGGGATGGCCCGGTCGGGGAAATACACGCTGTTCCCCCTCTCCAGGGCCTCGGCGTCGAGGGGACCTCCCTCCCGGACGTAGTGGCTCACATCGGCGATGTGAACCCCAAGGCGGACGCCTCCCCCGGGGAGGGTCTCGAGGGAAACCGCGTCGTCGAAATCGCGGGCGTCTTCGCCGTCTATGGTGAAGGTGAGATGCTTTCGGAAGTCCTCCCTTCCTGCGAGCTCTTCGGCCGAAATGGGGCGGGCGACCCTCTCTGCCTCCTCGAGGCAGCGCCGGGAGAATTTGGCGGGGAGCTGATATTTCGCGATCACCCGGCCAAGCTCCGCCTCAGGGTCCTCGGGGTAGCCGAACACCTGGACGACCCGCCCCTCCGCCGGCGAGCGGGGGCCGGGGTAGCGCTCGATGGACACCTCCACCATCTCGCCGGCCCGCGCCCCGCCGCGCCCGCCCCGGGGGGGGAGGAGGATGGGCCGAAAGATGCGCCGCTCCTCAGGGACGACGTAGGCGCGCCTCCCCTCCACCTCCAGGCGGCCGGTGAGGGTCTTGTGGGCGCGCTCTTCCACCCGGACCACCGTCCCCTCGCGCCGGCCCCCTGCGTCTTTCCCGACGCGCGCCACC
>JBHIBR010000150.1:0-5343 GCA_046759145.1 Nitrospinota bacterium
TTCGAGCTCAGCGAGGAACATCGCGCTATCCGGAACCTGGCCCGAGAGTTCGCCCGCAACGAGGTGGCGCCCGTGGCCCCCGAGCGGGAGAAGATCCCCAACCCCGAGGACCGCACGCCCTGGGACCTGATCGAGAAGGCCTCCCGCCTCGGGCTGCGCACCCTCCCCTACCCGACCGAGTACGGCGGCGGGGGGGCAGACGTGCTCGCCTGCTGCATCGCGGGCGAAGAGCTCGCGGCGGGGGACCTGGGCTTCGCCGTCATCTTCGACCAGACCTGGAAGCTCGCCCACATCCTGGAGGAGGCCCTGGGCCGCGCCCAGCGGGAGGAGTGGCTCCCGCGCCTGTGCCGGGACCACCGCTTCGTGACCGCCATCGCCCTGACGGAGCCGGGCTGCGGCTCCGACCACCAGGGATACTACGACGACCCCTCCGTCGCGCTTCTGACCGCAGCCCGGCGGGAGGGCCGCGAGTGGGTCCTCCGGGGCCAGAAGCACTTCATCAGCAACGGGAGCACGGCCTCCCTCTACATCGTGGGCGCCCGCACAGACCTCTCCAAGACGCTCCGACAGAGCCTGAGCGGTTTCCTGGTGCCCCGCCAGACGCCCGGCTTTCGCGTCGGGCGCGTCCACGAGAAGATCGGCCAGCGCCTCGTGATGAACGCCGAGCTCCTCTTCGAGGGCGCGCGGCTCCCCGAGGAGGCGCTGCTCCTGGGCGAAGGGAAGATGATGGGGGAGATCCGGGGCAGGCTCCTCGCCTGCGGGAAGCCCGAGGCGGCGGCCACCGCCCTCGGCGTGGGCCGGGCGGCCTACGAGGCGGCGCTGGCCCACGCCCGGGAGCGGGTGCAGGGGGGAAGGCCCATCGTCGAGCATCAGGCCATCGCCATGATGCTTGCGGACATGGCCATCGGGATCGACCTCGCCCGCACCCACATCCACAAGACCGCCTGGGCGGTGGACCACATGAGACCTTACGACTTCACCCTCGGCTGGAAGTGCAAGGTGTTCGCCTCCGAGGTGGCCTTCGAGTGCGCCCGCAAGGCGATGGAGATCCACGGAGGGGCGGGCATCATGCAGGAGCTGCCGGTGGAGAAGTACCTGCGGGACGCCAGCACATTCCTCCACTCGGACGGGACGAACCAGATGCTCCGCCTGCGGATCAGCCGGGCAGCCCAGGAGACGCCCTTCGCCTTCTGACGCCGGGGGCGTTTCAGCGGCGCGGGGGGGTGGGCCCGCTATGCGTGCGGGAGGTGAACGGTGGGGAGCTCCCTGGAGAAGGTCTTCGAGGCCATTGACGACCGCTTCGAGCGCTCGGTGGAGGAGCTCAAGGAACTGCTGCGCATCCCCACCCTGAGCATCGAGGGGAAGGGGATCGAGGAGGGGGCGCGCTACGTCCAGGGGCTTCTGGCCCGAGCGGGCCTGGAGGCGCGCATGCTCCTCTCCTCTGACCAGCCCGGGGGGCCTCCCGTGGTGTACGGGGAGCGGGAAGGCCCCCCCGGCGGCCGGACGGTCCTCCTCTATGGCCACTACGACGTCCAGTCCCCGGGCGACGAAGCTCTCTGGACGAGCCCCCCCTTCGAGCCCACCGTGCGCGAGGGGCGCCTCTACGCCCGGGGGAGCGCCGACAACAGGGGGCAGTTCTTCGCCCATCTGAAGGCCCTGGAGGCCTTGGACCAGGCGGGCGCCCAGGTGCCGGTCCGGGTGAAGATGATCCTGGAAGGGGAAGAGGAGGTGGGGAGCCCCCACCTGGAGGCTTTCGTCCGGGCCCACCCGGACCTCTTGCGGGCGGATGTGGTCTACTCCGCCGACGGCGGGATGCACCCGAGCGGGCGGCCCACGGTGTTCCTGGGCGCGCGGGGGATCCTCCCCGTCCGGGTGGTGGCGCGGGGCCCAAAGCGGGACGTGCACTCGGGCACTTACGGGGGCGCGGTCCCCAACCCCGCCTGGCGCCTTGTGGCCTTCCTGGCGGGCCTGCGGGATGCGCGGGGCCGGGTGCGCATCCCCGGCTTCTACGACGACGTCCGCCCGCTCGGCGCGGCCGACCGCGAAGCCCTCGCCCGGCTGCCGGATGAGGAGGAAAAAATCCTCCGAGACCTCGGCCTCGACGCTCTCTCCGACGACCACGAGGGGCGCTTCAGCGAGCGGGTGATGTTTCAACCCAACCTGAACGTGCGGGGGCTGGAGGGGGGAAGCCGCAACACCATCATCCCCGCCTGGGTGGCGGCCAACCTGGACGTGCGCCTGGTCCCCCACCAGAAGGCAGACGACATTTTTACCAAAATCTGCGCCCACGCCCGGAGGGAGGGCTTTGGCGACCTGGAGATCATCCGCGAGGGAGGGTACAACCCTTCCTCCACCCCTCCGGACCACCCCGACGCCCGGGCCGTGGTGCGCGCCACGAGTCTCGCCTGGGCGGAGGAGGCGCTCGTGGTCCCCTCCCTCGGGGGGAGCGTCCCCGACTATGTCTTCACCGAGATCCTGGGCCTACCCAGCATCTGGGGCGCTTACGCCAACCACGACATGAACAACCACGCCCCCGACGAGAACCTTCGACTCGACTGCTTCCGAAACGCCATCCGCACCACGGCGGCGGCGCTCTTCGAGCTGGCGGGGGTCGGGAGCTAAAGCCTTCGCTGGGCGGCGTCATGGCGTTTGACCGCGTCTTGGGGCAAAGGCTCGCTCGTCTTGACGGCCCGCAGCAGGTTCTGGGCGAGGCGCAGTTCGTGGACGACCTCCAGCGCCCGGGCCTCCTCCACGGGGCCATCCTCCGCGCCGCTCACCCGCACGCCCGCGTCCTCAAGGTGGATGTCTCGCGCGCCCTGCGGCTGCGGGGCGTCGCGGGTGCCCTCACGGCGGCGGACATCCCCCACAACGCCTACGGCCCGATGATCGAGGACCAGCCCATCCTCTGCGGCGACAAGGTCCGCTACCTGGGGGACCCGGTGGCCGCCGTCGCTGCCGAGAGCCTGGCCCTCGCCCGCGAGGCCCTGGACCTGATCCGCGTCGAGTACGAGCCCCTCCCCTCGGTCCACGACCCCGAGGAGGCCCTTCGACCCGGCGCCCCCCTCCTCCACGAGAACCACCCCACGGGCAACCTTCTCGCCGAGTTCAAGCTCCAGAAGGGAGACGCGGAGGCAGCCTTCGCCGAGGCAGACATCGTGGTGGAGGAGTGCTACACCACCCAGGACCAGGAGCACGCGGCGATTGAGCCCCACGTCTGCCTGGCCACAGCCGACCACACGGGGAAGCTCACCGTGTACGCGGCTACCCAGCGCCCCTTCCGCTTCCGCACCGACTTGGCGAGCGTGCTCCAGCTCCCCATCTCCAAGGTGCGGATCATCTCCTGCCTCGTGGGCGGAGGGTTCGGGGGCAAGCACGAGATCATGCAGGAGGCGCTGGCTGGGCTCCTCGCTCTGAGGACGCGGCGACCCGTCAAATTCTGCTTCTCCCGGGAGGACGAATTCGTCGTCTCGACTTGCCGCCACCCCTTCCGCATGGAGTACAAGACGGGCGTGCGGCGCAACGGAGCCATCGTGGCCCAGCAGGTCCGCATCCTGGCCGACTCGGGCCCCTACGCCACCGTGGGCGGGCAGACGATCGGGAAAGGGGTGTTGATGGCCCCGGGGCCTTACCGGGTGCCGAACCTCCGGGTCGAGGGCCAGCTCGTCTACACCAACAACGGCATCGGCGGCGCCGTCCGGGGCTTCGGGGCGACCCAGGTCGCCTTCGCCTCCGAGTGTCACATGGAAAGCCTGGCCCTGCGGTTGGGAATGGACCCCAGGGCGTTCCGGCTCAAGAACGCCCTGCGACCGGGCGACCGCGCCCACAGCGGGGACCTTCTCTCGAGCTGCGCCCTGGAAGAGACCATCGAGGCCGCGACGCGCTCGCTCGGCTGGGACGGGGAGGGATCCCCTGCAAAGAGGGAGGCGGGGCGCCCCAAGCGCCGGGGTTTTGGGATGGCTTCCATGATTTACCCCATCGGTTCCCTCTCCCACAACCCGAGCGCCGCCGTGGTGCGGATCAACGAGGACGGCACGGCCACCCTCTGGACAGGATGCGTGGATGTGGGGCAGGGCTCCACCGTGGCCCTCGGCATGATCGCCGCCGAGGAGCTCGGGATCCCCTTCGAGCACCTGACAATTGTCACAGGTGACACCGATCTGTGCCCCGGCGACTTCGGGAGCGTGGCGAGCCGGGTGACCCACATCGGCGGGAACGCCGTGCGCCGCGCCGCCGCCCGGGCCAAGGAACAGCTCCTGGGGGCGGCGGCCAGCATGCTGGAGGCGGCTGTCGAGGACCTGGAGGTGGGAGGGGGGAAGGTGTGGGTGCGGGGAGCGCCCTCCCGTTCGATCCCCGCGCGGGATGCGGCCCGGAGGTCCTACCAGATGGGCCGCCCGCTCCTGGCCGAGGGGGTCTACAACCCGGACCCGGTCCCGCTCGACGAGCTCACAGGGCAGGGAAAGCCCTTCGAGTGCTACGTCTTCGCGACCCACGCGGCCGAGGTGCTTGTCGATGTGGAGACGGGCGAGGTGGGGGTGGTGCGGTTCGTCGCCGCCCACGACGTGGGCCGCGCCGTGAACCCCCTGAATGTGGAGGGACAGATTGAGGGAGGCAGTCTCCAGGGCCTGGGGTTGGGGCTCATGGAGGACATCCTCCTCGAGGGCGGCCGGGCCCTGAACCCGAATCTCGCCGACTACTTGATCCCCACCTCCCTGGATGTGCCGGGTGAGCTGCGCTCCGTCATCGTGGAGTGCTTCGACCCCACGGGGCCCTTCGGCGCCAAGGGTGTGGCCGAGCCCGCCCTCAACCCCACGGCCCCTGCCCTCCTGAACGCCATCCGCAACGCCTGCGGGGCCCACATCACAGACCTCCCCGCCACGCCCGAGCGCATCTGGCGCGCGATTCAGAAGGCCAAGGGGACGAGCCGTCCGTAGGACCCTCTAGAGGCCTTCCGCACAACCCTCCTCGATGGGACGCAAGGGCGACCGCCCGGCGGGCAGCTCCGAGCTCTCCGTTGACACCTCCCAGTTGCGAAGTTAGCTTCCCCTTGCGCAGGGTGGCGGGCCTCGCCCTCCTGCTCGCCTCGGAGGCGTCGGACTACGTCACCGGGACCAACACCTTCGAGGACGGCGGGGGCCGGGTGTGAGAGGGGAGCCGTCGTGGCGGGACTGCGGGCGGTCATCTTCGACTTCGATGGCGTGCTCGCCGACACCGAATCGCTCCACTTCCGCGCCCTCCGGGAGGTGGTCCAGGGTGAAGGGATGAGCCTCACCGAAGAGGAGTACAAAGAACGCTACCTCGCCCTCGACGACCGGGGCTTCTTCGAGCGCTTCCTGGCGGACCGCG
>JBHIBR010000151.1:0-5305 GCA_046759145.1 Nitrospinota bacterium
GATGTTCGTCCACGACGACTGCCGCCACTACCTGGGAGATAGGCCCTGTCGCTTCGGGCGCCCCTGCGTGGGGTGCCCCCACTACGACCCCATGGGAACCCGCATCCTGATCATCAAGACCGCCGCCCTCGGGGATGTGCTCCGGACCACCGCGCTCCTGCCCGGACTCAAGTGGCACTACCCCCAGAGCCACATCACCTGGCTCACGGGCGCGGGCTCGGCGATGGAGCTGCTCCGCGACAACCCCCTGGTGGACGTGCTCCTTCCCTTCGGGGAAGCTTCCCTCATCGCCCTCTCGGCCCAGCGCTTCGACCTCCTTGTGAGCCTGGACAAGGAAGCCCCCCCGGCGGCCGCCGCGGTGCGGGTTGAGGCGAGCCGGAAGGTGGGCTTCCGCCTCACCCCCCACGGCACCCTCGGCATCTTCAACCCCGAGAGCGCCTACGCCCTCGCCCTGGGGCTCGACAATGAGCTCAAATTCTTCCGGAACCAGAAGACCTACCAGGGGATCATCTACGAGATGGTGGGCCTCGAATACAGGGGGGAGGAATACATCTTCGGCTACCCCGAGGCGGACGGCGAAAGGGCGCGGGCCCGGCTCGCCGCTCAGGGCGCCGCCGAGGGAGACCAGCTCGTCGCCCTCTGCCCGGGGGCGGGGAGCACTTTCGCCAACAAGAACTGGACTCCCGAGGGATACTCCCAGCTCATCGGCTGGCTTCGGTCGGTCCACCGAACGTCGGTCCACCGAACGAGGGCGCCGGGCGTCCAGGTGCTCCTGGGCGGGGGGCCCGAGGATGCTCCTCTCCTTGATCGCATCGCTCAGAGGGTTGGGCCGCCTCTCCTGCTTTCAGGCACCGACAACGCCATCCCCCAGTTCGCCGCCCTCCTGGACCGGTGCGCGCTCGTGGTGGCGGGCGACTCGCTCCCCATGCACCTGGCCATCGCCCTGCGGAAGCCCGTGGTGGCCATCTTCGGCCCCACCTGCGCCCAGGAGGTGGAGCTCTACGGCCGGGGAGAGAAGGTGGTCACCGGGATCGAGTGCTCCCCCTGCTACAAGCGCCGCTGCGACTTCGCCGTCACCTGCATGACCGCCATCGGCTGGGAGCGGGTCGCCCGGGCGGTGGAGGCGCAACTCCGTTCGGTGGACCGACGTTCGGTGGACCGACAGCTCTCCCGCGCGCAGGGCTGACCTCCGCGGGATGGCTGGGAAGGTCCCAAGCTACTGAGGGCGCCGCCCCTCACGTCAGTTCGGTGGACCGACGTTCGGTGGACCGACGGCCTCCCCCTCCAGGATCACCTGGGCGAGAGCGTGGGTGGGAGTGTGAGAGAGGGAGAGGTGGAGGCGGTGCACACCCCGCTCCCTCGCCAGCTCGGCCGCCCGCTGGCTGAGCCGCAGCCTCGGTCCACTGAACGCCGGCTGGCCGCTCTCGCCCGTTCGGTGGACCGGCGTTCGGCGAACCGACCGTTCGACCTCCACGTCCTTCCACCGGAGGCCCTCCGCAAGCCCCACGCCCAGGGCCTTGAAGGCGGCTTCCTTGGCCGCGAAGCGAGCGGCGTAGCAGGGGATGCGCTCCCGCCTCCCCTCGCAGTACTCCCTCTCCGCGTCGGTGAACAGGCGGCCGAGCAGCCGCTCCCCCCAGCGCTCGAGCGCCCGGCGCATCCGGGCCGCCTCGACCAGGTCCACCCCGACGCCCAGGATCATCGCCCCGCTACCACCCAGAAGGCCTCCGCCAGGCGGCGGAAGCCGAGGCTCTCGAACACCCGAATGGAGGGGGTGTTCCCCTGGACGACATAGCAGTAGGGGGTCCTGCCGCGGGCCAACTGGGCACGGACGAGCGCCGAGACCACCGAGCGGGCGAGGCCTCGCCCCCGGTGGCTCTCAAGGGTGTGGAGGCTCCCGATGCTCCCGTCGCCGTGGACGATCATCCAGCTCACCGCACTCCCCCTCTCCCGGACTGCCGCGCTCGGCGCCCGGCGTATGCGCTCGAGGACGTAGCCCACCTCGTCGCCGTAGGGCCAGTGGCTCGCCACGAGGAGGGCATCCTCTTCCCGGAGGGGCTCGGTCGGGTGGGCGTCGCGGGGTCGAAACTCCTTCGGGTCGAGCTGGTAGAGGGAGCAGGCGTTCGCACGCAGGAGGGGCCTCCGGCGGGCGAGGGCCGCGTGCACCGCGGGCGCAACGCCCCCCAGGCGCAGCTCCCCCTGCTCCATTCCCACCTCGCGCGCCAGGGCATCGAGGGCCGGCAAGGCGCGCTCGACCTCGCCCCGTTCGGTGGACCGAGGCCCCGCGCACAGGGCGAACCAACCCCGCCGGGAGTGAACCACCCAGGAGGGCTCGCCGGGGTCGTCCGCGAAGAAGTCTCCGATGGACTCCGGCTCTTCCTCCAGGGCGCCCAGGAGCTTCAGGGCGTGGGGGAGCCCCCCCTCGAGGAAGCGCGCAATGGACCCCCGGTGGGCCTTGCTGCACCTCTGAAACGGCCTCGACGCCATCGCCCCCTCCGTCCTTTGCGGGCCGCTCCGCCCCGTCATTATACTCGCCGCAGCGTCCGGCCCCCTCGCAGGACGCATCCCCCGGGAGGACGGCCGGTGCGGACCCACAGAGTGGTGCTCATCCCCGACGCCGGAATCGGGCCCGAGCTGGTGGCTGCCGCCGCCGCCCGGATGAGAGGGCAGGCTACCCGAAAACCGCACCGGCGTGTTGAGAGCTGCCCTCAAATTCTGTATGGTTGTGAAGCCAGAGTGTCGTAAAAACTAGGACCGCAAGGGATTGCGAGCGAGGTCCCTGGTGAAGACAGATTAAAGGGCATCGCCTGTCTGCTCACCCGCTTCGGGACCAGGGGGCGGAACTCGGCGGAGGTCCGAATCGCCCGCAGGAACTGCCGCCTCTGGTAGAACCGTCCCACCTGGTCCAAGCAGGTCTATAAGGGACTCTGGCGGAGGTCTCAGCCCGAGCCCGGGCGGTCCATCATTGCAGCACGCTGTAAGATTGCCAGCGCTGCGAGTGAAACGAGAACCCTAGAGGAGGAGAAGAACCTGATGGCTCTGAGGATTTGCACCTACAACGTCGAATGGTTCGACCACCTGTTCAATGACGACAACACCATGAAGACCGGCGCCAACGAGCAGAGGAGATTCCACGCGATCCGCGACGTGCTTCAAGCCATAGGAGCCGACCTCATCGGGGTGGTCGAAGCCCCGAACACCAGTGCGGACCGTACACAATCGACGGTGGTCCGGCTCGAGACGTTCGCGAACTGGGCCGGCATTTCAACCACCAAGGCGATCGTCGGCACCATCTCCGCCGGCGGCCAGGAGCTCGCCCTACTCTGGGACCCGGCGAAATTCGACATCACCCACCAACCGGGGGGCAAGACGGGGAGCCGATCCAATCCACCTTTCACAGGGGAGTTCTACTTCGACACCGATGACGATCGCATCTTCGAAGCATACAAATTCTACCGGCCGCCGCTAGAGGCTCAGGTCACGGTAAAGGGGGCCAATCAGCAATTCTACTTAATGCTAGTCCACACCAAGTCCAAGGGCATCTTCAACTCAGTGGACCTGCTGCATTGGCAGCGGGAATCGCTCCGAAACCGACGGAAGCTATACGCGGAGTGCACCTGGACCCGAAGGCGTGTCGACGAGTGGCTGGACGAGCAAAGAGATGTCATCGTGATGGGCGATATCAACGATGGTCCCGAAATGGACTACTATGAGTTCCAGTTCGGCCGTAGCGCAGTCGAGATCATCATGGGAAGCATCTTCGACCCCGACCGAGTTCTGCGGAACTATGCCGGCCAACCAAAGTGGACCCGCTACGGTTGGAGCCCGTCCTCCACCCGATTCGAAGACCAGATGACCGGGAAGAATGTCAACGTCCTCATCGACCACATCCTGATATCCAAAAAGATTCAAGTGAAAGCGGGTAAACCTCACAAGATCTGGAACCCCTATGAGGATGACGACGCAAAGCCGCTTAAGGCTGCGCTGTTAGAAGCCTCCGATCACTTTCCGGTGACTTTGGACTTAGCGTGATCCTCGGGCAGCCGTCTTCAGAACCGCCAACGAGAGCGCGGAGGCTGTCCGGGACTTGTGGGAGTCCGAGGGGGTGGCGGCCTGCATTTAAGGAACCCGAGTGCGCCCGCCCATCGGGATGCTCCGCGCTCAGACTCGAAGGGCCTTACACCTGATGGCACGCCAATTTTGAGCTACCATTCAGCGGCGATGGCGATCCGCCTGGGAAACCTTGGAAAACAAGGCCGATGAAAGCCCTCCTAGTTTTTGTCGCCGTTCTGGTGATCCTGGCCGGCGTGGGCACCCTCGGCTGGTACGGATGCGAGCTGGGCATCCACCCAGTGAGAGAGGAAGAGAGGTGGCCATCTGGCGAGTTTCCAAGGTATAGGCTCGACCAATTTAACCTGCCCCCCCCGGAGGAGGTGCACTTCGAGAGCCGTGATGGTCTGACGCTGGCCGGTTGGTTTTTTCGGGTCGCCGACGGCCCAACTGTAATCCTGGCCCACGGCAAGGATGGCAGCCGCTTCGAGATGCTTCCCCACGCCGATTACCTGCACAGGGGTGGCTTCTCCGTACTGATGTTCGACTCCCGCCATCGTGGCAGAAGCGAGGGCCACGAGGTGACCCTCGGGGCCAAGGAGCCGTGGGACATCGAAGGTGCGGTGGACTATCTCAGGAAGCGGCCCGACGTAGATCCAGAGCGTATCGGCGTACAAGGTATCTCGTTGGGCGCCGCGTCGGGCATTATGGCGGCGGCGGAAACACCGAATATAAAGGGAGTGGTGGCTGAAAGCGCCTTCAAGACCATAAGCAGCGTCATAGATCATAGCTTCACTTACGTCGTCGGCCCGCCCAGATTTCCCTTCGCGCTCGTCAGCAAGTTCATCTGCGAGCTCCGCCTGGGTGTCGACCTCGACGAGGTGGCGCCTGTTAAAGTCATCCGTGAGATCAGCCCACGCCCTGTCTTTCTCATACACGACCGCGAAGACGAACTGTTACCCAGCGACTCAGGCAAAGCGCTTTATAAGGCGGCCCGCGAGCCCAAGGTGCTGTGGCAAATACCGGAGGCCCTGCATGGCAAAGGCTGGCAGACAGCCCCCAAGGAGTACGAGCGTCGGGTTCTGGCTTTCTGGCGACAGACCTTCGGGATAAATCGGCCTGAAAGGACAAAGGGAAGCAAACCTAAGCCCCTGGGGATTTAGGTTTGGGGGCAAGTTCCCAATGAGGGAAATAAACTAGCCTCCCTAGAAGTCATCCCAAAACCCTTTTCAGCACGGTGAGGGCGCAGGCGAGATGG
>JBHIBR010000152.1:0-5249 GCA_046759145.1 Nitrospinota bacterium
CTCATTGATATGGCTAAATCTTTAGTGGCTGTTTCTTGCCCCCAACTCGCTTCTTGCGGAATGGTTCAACGAGATACTCAAATATCTCCCCACGGCTGATGGCTAGGATGTGAATGCCGCCGCCGCGTGGAGGTCCGGGAAAAATCGCCATCGTACCCACAGTCCTTCCGTCCTCGAACTTGAGGATGTAATGAAGCGTATCCTTCCCCAGGGCCCGAATCGGACCTAGCGCCCTAAAATCACAACCCCCATTATGGCGAGCTAGAAAATCAACCAGCGCCAAGGCATTGCCATCGTCCATGCCAAATCTCTTCTTGGCATGGTCAAACGTGAGTGCGCCGTGCTCGCACTCCTTGGCTTTGGTAGGATTGCCCCTCAAACCTGCGCAGCCAACCAACGTAAGCACCAGGGCAAGCAAAGCGCCTAAGACGGTCTTACTGCACAATCCCTTCATCGGTTTCCACTGCGAAGGGCTAAACATTGAAGTTCCGGAGGAGTCACATGAGTGCATTGCCCGCCGCCTGGATCGCCCAGGGGTCCCGAGCTCGCGCGAGGGGTGTGCCCAGCGGTCACCGGAGCGGAGACAGACCCAGGCTGGCCTGTCCGTTCCCCCTGGCAGCTTTCTGCGGTTTGTAGGCTTGGGTCCCTCCCCATCCAATTTCTACCAGCGCGGGCGGGAGCCGTCAAGCGAAGGGGTGAAAATCTTCACTTTTACAAGCGGATTCTCCAATTTAAGTATTGCCTCTTTTTATGCGCAAAGATGCCGCCCGCCCAGGCCCAAAAAGGCGAAGGCCCCAAGGGGGTTGGGGCCTTCGTGGGGCAAGGGACGCGTCGCCAGGCTCGTGGGCCTAGGGGCCCGGCCCGAACGGCGCTGAGGAGGGCAGGATTGGTTTGCCCGGGCGCACGCCGGAGGGCATCGGGCTGCGCGTCGGATCCACCCCAAGTGGCCCCGGCGCTCTTCCGGGGAACCGGTCGCCTGGGCCCCCGGCCAGGTCTAAGGCCTTGGTTGCCACCCATCCCGCCGGCCACCGCTGCGCCTGTCCGCCCGAACCAGAGCAACGAATCGGCCGGAGGGATTTGACGCCCCAGAACGTGCGCCCGGACAATCTCTCAAAGAGCATCCACTAGAGCCGTGTGCTTTAGCTATAATTTAACCCCAGCCGGGAGGAATGTCAAGAGGAAAATACAAGATTTCGTATCCAACTGCGATTGGCACGCAATATATTGATTATTCTACGCTCCCTGTATTTCCACAAGATATCCACTGGGGGCTCGCTCAGCATAACCATTTGAATTTGCTGAAGATATTTCATCAAAATGTTGGTGAACTCTCCTCATAAAATACAAATTGTGGAAAGGCCCTCGGTCGAGGAGGGGTCAAAGTGGACGGAACGCTGCCCCTGGGGCCGGGGTGGGGAGAGCGGGAGGGGGGGGTGCGCGTCCTTGCTCTTGGCTCAGGGCTTCGCGGCGCGACCTGCGAGCTCGGTGGCCGCGCGCTCGACGGCGAGGCTCAGGGCGTCGTTCACAAACTTGGCCATGGCCCCGTAGTGGTCAAACCACCAGCCAAAAAAGTGCACGGCCCGGTCCTTGGGGGTCACCTCCACCACGCGGGTGCGCACAACTCCCCGGGCCTTGCTCCCCATCTTCATGGCGATGCGGACCACCATCTCGCGGCGGGTGTCGTAGAGGGTGCCTGTCCCGGTCGCGTTGAAGGCCTCGATGCGCCCCCAGAGGGCGTAGTCGGCGTCCAGCTTCGGCAGGCCCTGGGGGTCCCCATCCCACCGCCCGGAGCGGACCTTGTAGCCCGCCTTGCGGAAGAGGTCTGAGACTATCCGTTCGAGTTGGGCCGCCAGGTCGTCGGAGGGGACGCGGAACTCCACCCGGGGGGTCGAACATCATGCGGTACTCTCCGAGCCGGCGCCGGCCCGGCTGGGAATCCCCGAAGGGGGCGACCAGCAGGCGCGGCGGCGCCTCTCCGGGGGGGACGGCCCGCTTCAGCCCGGGGCCGCGGTAGGCCAGCTCCACCGGGTAGGAGGGCTTGGCCCACCCGCAGCCCGCGAGCACGCCGAGGCTTGCGAGGGCAAGAACGATGAGCTTGCGCATGGTGCTCCCTCCTGATCTGCTCGCAAGGCGCCCGCGTTCACGACCCCCGCAGGTAGTCATCCCGCCCCTCGAGCCAGTCCCTTCGCACGGGGCTGAAGATGTCGAGGTCAATCACGGTCCCCTCCCCCACCACCTCCGCGCTGTGGGGGGTGTGCGGGGGGATGAGCAGGGCCGAGCCCGCCTCGACGAGGAACTCCTCGCCCGCCACCCGGAAACGCAGCGTCCCCTCTACCACGTAGCTCACCTGCTCGCTCTCGTGGTTGTGCTCGGGCACGACGCACCCAGGCTTGAGCTCGAGCCAGCAGACCATGGTGTTCTGGCCCGCGATGAACTTCCGGCCAAACCTCTCGCTCACTTGCTCCTTGGGCATCTCTGCCCAGCGATAGAGGGAAGCGCGCATCCTGACCCTCCTTCCTCCTCCCCGGCCTCGGGCGCGCGTCATTATACACGCAGCGCGAGGGCGGGACGAGTTGCTCCCCCCCGAGGTGCCCCTGTGGCACCCGGGCGAGAGTTGGCGTAAGTTTTCCCCGTGGCGACCTCCTCCCAGAAGGGCCGGGGCCAGATGGGGAAGAAGGGTCTCTTACGTGCCCTAGGCGCGCTCGCTTCCCTGCTGCTGAGCCTTTTCCTCTTTCCCGCGCCGGGAGACGCAGCCGGGAGGGTGGGGGTGCTCCTGGGGCAGGCGGGTGGGGAGGTCCTGCTGCGCCTCGAAGCCGCATGGCTGCAGGCGGCGCGGGGGCGGGTGGTGGAGTTCCTGGCGCGCCCCTCCCACGGTAGCCGCCGGGCCGCACGGCGGTGGGCGCGTGCCCTCCTGGCCGACCCGGAGGTGGCTCTCCTCATCGTCGCCGACCACCCCGCTGTGGCACGGACTGCGCTCGAGGTGGCGCGCCCCTCCGGGGCGTCCATCCTCTCTTGCGCCCCCGGAGAAGCCGAAGAGCTCGAGACCGAACACCCGTACCTCCTCCAAATCGCCCCCGGCCCCGCCGCGGCGGCGGAGCGCATCCTGCGCTACATCGCCCGGCGGGGGATGGAGCGGCTCGCCCTGGTCGCCCCCCTCGACCCCTACGGGACCAAAGGGGGTGAGCTTCTCTCCGCCCTCGCCCCGGCGCACGGGGTGTCCGTGCTGCTGGACGCCCGCCACCCGGACAAGCGCCGGAGCCTGAGCGAGCTTTTCCGGGTGGCCCGGGACCGGGGGGCCCAGGTGCTGGTCTACTGGGGTCGGGATGGCCCGGGGCAGGCCGTCCTCGGCACCTACAAGGACCTCGGCCTCCCCCTCCCCCTCATACTGGGGCCGGCCTTCTCCCGGCCGCGCTGGCTGGAAGAGGCCCGCTCCGCCCCGGAGGGGGCCCTGGTGCCGGTCGCCACCTTCTGGGTCAGCCATCTGTTGCCCGCTGGGCACCCCCAGCGGAGGGCCATCGAGGCCTTCCGCGCCCGCTTCGAGCGCTCCCTGGGCCGGCCGCCCACGCTCGGGGAGGGGTGCTTGAGCGACGCCCTCTCCCTCGCCGCCGCGGCGCTCGCGCGCGGGCGGGGCGGGGGGAGGCGCGGGGGGCGGGAGGCAGTACGCCGGGCGCTCCTCGGGGTCGAAGGTTTTCAGGGAGTCATGAGCCGCTTCCGCTTCTCCGAATGGGGCCGGCGAGGGGCAGGGGCAGAGGCATTCCAGATGGTGAGAGTGCGAGCCGGGAAGGTGGAACTCGCGCCGTGAGGGGGAGCCTGTGGGCGGGTTGCTCGCTCGGGCTGGCGGGTGCCCTCGCCCTGGCGATCCTTGCGGGCTGCGCCCTGCGGGAGGGCCGGACCCAGGACCCCCTCGCGGCACTGGTCCGGGAGGGGGGCTGGCGGGGGGAGCTCGCGGGGGGCCTCCGGGGCGATGCCGAGTTCCGGGGGAGGCTTGCAGGACGGGCGTTGCGCCTGCGTTGGCGGCGGGAAGAGGTGCTCTCCATCCTGCCCGCCGGCTACGAGCGCCGTCCCACGGACCGGGGAAACCCCCGGGGGGGCGGGGGAGGGCGCTTTGTGCTGGGCACGGAGGGGCTGGAGCACTTCGAGCCGGCACGCGCCCGGAGGAGCGAACGGCACTTCCTGGAGGTCGAGGTGGAGGCCTCAGTCGGCGCGGCGGGGCTCCTCGTGCCCCTTGCAGGGGTCCGCCACCCTCCCAAACAACCGGCGGGAATCCCCTTCTTCCTGGCCCGGCGCTTTTATCTCTTCTCGGAGGAGCCGGGCAGGGTCCTCGCCCTCCTCGCTCGACCCCGGGCACAGGAGGCCCTCCGGGCCCTCGCTTACGGGAGGCCCCGCCTGGGCCCCCTGCCGTTCTGGGAGGAGAAGGTCTTCCCTTCCGTCCTCATGCGCCCCGACCGGGTCCGGGTGGGGCGGGCCCTCTGGGGGGCAGAGAGAACAGGGTCACTTGTCGAATACGTCCATCGGGTCGCCGCCTTCGCCCAGGCCCTCGAGGCGGCCCCCCAGAAAGGGTCCCCAAGCGGCAGGCCGCTCGGGGTGCCCCGTAAGGGGCGCCCCCTCACGCCCTCCCGACAGCAGCTCCCCTAGCACCCCGAACCACCGGAAAGGGCCTCTTAGCTCGGCTATCGTAAAAAAGGGCAAAATTATGCTTGACAGGGCAATAAGACGTAATTTAGCATAAATGTGTTACTTAGGCATAAACTTAGTAGATTGATTTTAAAGGGAATAACAAAATGGCGAAGAAGGGAGTCAGGGTAGGCATATACATCCCGAAAGAATTGCTGGCCCAACTAGATGAGCTCTCCAACTTGTTAACGGGGCGCCCAAGCCGTTCCGGCCTGATTGCTGAAGGAATTCAACGGCTTGTAGAGGAATGTTACTCCCGCCCAGAGGTTCAAGAGAGACTCCGAAAGCTGCCCGTCGTGAAGCGCCTAAGAGTGGTCCCACCGCCGGTGGGAGGAAGCCAGGAAGAGAAAGCCGCTGACCCCTGAGCGTAGAGAATTTAGCCCCCTCTGCCCGGCTTGACAATCCCCAAGGAGGAGCATGGTGGAAGGGCCTCTCTTTGCACCCAGGCCGGGCAACGGATTCTTGACCGCCAGAAAGAGGGAGAAGCTCCACAGGATTCCACCCAATGCCAAACCCAAGCTAGCCCTAATCGAGCCCGATTGTCACCTCCGGCGACAGCTCTTCTGGGCCCTGGC
>JBHIBR010000153.1:0-5249 GCA_046759145.1 Nitrospinota bacterium
CGAGGGGGATGCCGCGGAAGAGGGTCTCCATGTCGTCGAGGGTGTCGATGGCCACACCCACTTTCCCCACCTCCCCGAAGGCCCGGGGGTCGTCGGAATCCAGGCCGACCTGGGTGGGGAGGTCGAGGGCCACCGAGAGGCCCGTGTTGCCTTGGTCCAGGAGGAAGCGGTAGCGGGCGTTAGTGTCTTCCGCCGTGCCGAAGCCCGAGTACTGGCGCATGGTCCAAAGGCGCCCGCGGTACATGGTGGAGTGGATGCCCCGGGTGAAGGGGTACTCGCCGGCGGGGGCGAGCTCCTGGGCGTGCTGCGGCGGGATGTCCTCCGGCCCGTAGCAGGGGGCCACCTCGAACCCGGAAGGGGTGCGGATGGTGCGGTGCGGGGCGTCGTCCTTCCTGGGGGTATCTCGCTGCAAAGACCTCACCTCCCTTGGAACCGGGGGTTCCGCTTCTCGAAGAAGGCCCTCACCCCCTCGGCGTGGTCCGCCGAGGCCCACACCTCGCGGAAGAGTTCCGACTCCAGGGCCACGGCCTGGTCGAGGGGGAGGTCCCGCCCCTCGGTCAGGAGCCGCTTGAGGGCCCGCACCGCGAGGGGGGCGTTGGCGGCGATGGCGGCCGCCATCTCCTGCGCCCGCGCCAGGGTCTGCCCCCGCGGGGCGAGGGCGTTCACCAGTCCGAGCGCGAGCGCCCGCTCGGCCGTCACCCACTCGGCCGTGAGGAGGAGCTCGAGGGCCCGGGCCCTCCCCACCAGCCGCTCCAGCCTCGCACCCCCTCCCCAGCCGGTCATCAGGCCGATCTTCACCTGGCGGAAGGCGAGCCGCGCGTCCTCGGCCATCACGCGGAGGTCGCAGGCGAGGGTGATCTCCGCCCCGCCTCCCAGGGCGTAGCCGTTGATGGCGCAGATGACGGGGACCGGGAGGCGCTCCAGTCGCCCGAGCACCCCCTGGAAGAAGCGGCTCATCTCCTGGCCCGCCTCCCCCGTCTCGAGGGTCTCGAGGTAGCGGAGGTCTCCCCCGGCGCAGAAGGCCTCCTCGCCCGCCCCGGTGAGGACCACGGCGCCGAGGTCCTCTTCCTTTTCCAAAGAGGCTACGGCTTGGGCGAACTCTTCCATGGCCGTGCGGTCGAGGGCGTTCTTGAGTTCCGGGCGGTTCAGGGTCAGGGTGACCACCCGCCCCTCCCGGGCTTGGAGGATGCGGGAGGAGCTCATCGCCGCCTCACGCGAGCCGCGCCCGCAGCGTGACCTCCTCCCGGAGCCGGCGCTGCTGGTTCAGGTACACCGCCGCGAAGAGGACGACGCCCGCCCCGGTGGTGGCGAGGCCCGGGATGAAGCAGAGGAAGGCCGAGATGCCGAGCACCACCCACTCGGGGAGGGACATCGGGCGGAGGAAGTAGAACATGGTCCAGATGGAGAAGACGATGGTGCCTCCCCTCCCCCCCTAGCGGGCGGCGGCCCCTCGCCGCCCCCCGTCAGCGCGGGGGAAAATTCACCCGCCGGGCGTGCCCTTCGCGGAAGCGCCCGGCCAGAGCGTCGGCCAGCCAGTCTGCCATCAAGGGGAAGAAATCCGGGAGCCTCCCCCCCAGGGTGTGGGACTCATCCTCGAACACCCAGATCTCCTTCGGGCAGCGGAGCATCTCGAAAAGCCGCTCGGCATCCTCCAGGGGGGCAGATCTCGTCGTACTCCCCCATGGCCAGGAGGGTGGGGCAGGTGATGCGCTCGGCCAGGGGTTCGAGGGTCATCTGCTCCGCCATCCGGTCGAACTCGTCCTCGTCGTGAGTGTTGGACATGTACATGAAGTTGCTCTTGTAGTAGGGCTTTCCGTGCTCGAAGATGGTGCGCTTCTGAAGGAAGACCCCCATGGCGGCAACACAGGCCTTGAGGCGCGGGTCGTGGGCGGCGATGCGGGGGCCCCAGTAGCTCCCCATGCTCCAGCCGTAGAGGCCGATCCGTTCGGGGTCCACCTCCCGGCGGCCCTGGAGGTAGTCGATGGCGGCCGACCCCGCGCGCTCGAAGTTATCGAGCGTCACCCAGGTCTCGCGGAGGTTGCTCTCCCCCTGGCCGGGGCCGTCGATGGAGAGGCTCGCGAGGCCCCGTCGCCGCAGGTGGTTGCAGTAGGGGTTGGGGAAGAACTCCTTGATGGTGTCCATCCCCGGGACCACGAGGACACAGGGGGCCCGCTCCCGGCCGGGGATGAGCTGGAGGATGCCCGGGATGGATTTGCCCCCTTCGAAGGGGATCTCCACCCTCTCCGCGGGGGCTTCGTCGAAGAGCTCGATGAACTTCTCATAACAGTGGACCAGACGCCCGTAGAGCTCCCGCTTGCGGGGGGTGTTCTTGTGTATGCTCCCCACCGCGGGCCCGTAGTAGAGGGCGGCCCGGTGGTAGAACTCGGCGGCGCTCTGGCGGTGGCCCGCGGCCTCGGCCTCGCGGGCGAGCTGCGCCTCCTGGTCGGCGGTCTTCGCCCACTGCTTGCTCACCGCCTGGGGGTATTTGATGCGCTCGGTGGTGCGCTTCACATCCGCGGGGCGGAAGCCCCACTCGACGTACATCTGGGCGCGGAAGGCATAGACGTCGTGGACCTTGTAGAACTCCTCCATGATCCACTGCTGGCCCGTGCGCCGTGTCGCCATGGGAACTCCTCCCGCCAGCGCCCACGCTTTTCCCGGGTGTGCATGCCACTTTACAACGCCCGTCTGGGGGCGGGCAAGGTGGGCAGGGCGGCTCTCCCCAAAGGAAAGGGGCCCTCCCCCTCCGGGAGGGCCCCGTCCCGCCGGGCTGGGACCTGTCCTTATTTCACCTCCATCATCTCGTTGATCGTGATCGCCACGTGCGGGCCGCCGCCGCCCGACACGTTGGCCCCGCCGATGGTGAAGATGCGGTTTCCCACCGCCGCGCTTCCGAGACCCCGTCCCTCGCCTTGCCTCCCTTCGCTCCCCTCTGCTAGTGTCCCTTCGCCTGGGCGGGCGGCCGGTGGTTCTCCCATCGGCGCGTCGGCCTTCGCCTTGCTGGTAAGCGTTCCGAGGACGAGGACAGCATGGTCATCCTCAAGGCCGAGAACGAGAGATCCCTCATCGCCTCCATCCTGGGCGCTCTGGGTGCATCGGAGCGGGAGCGGCACTGGGTGGCGGAGGCGCTCACCGAGGCCGACCTCCGCGACCACGCCTCCCACGGCCTACTTCGCCTTCCCGCCATGGTCCGGCGGATCCAGCAGGGGGGGATGCGGACCGGCACGCGCTACCGGGTCCGACGGCAGAAGGGGGCGGCCCTTGTGGTGGAAGGGGCGGGGGGGCTTGGGCCCTACGTGGCGGCCGAGGCCATGGGGCTCGCCATCGAGACGGCGCGGGCACATGGGGTGGGTTGTGTGGGCGTGGTGAACTCCAATCATATCTGCATGGCGGGTTTTTATGCCGAGCTAGCCGCCAAGGCTGACCTCGTGGGCATCGTCACCACCACCACCCCATCGTTTGTCCACCCCTGGGGAGGAGTGGAGGCGCTGATAGGCACCAACCCCCTGGCCGTGGCGATCCCCTCCCGGGGTGAGCCTATTCTGCTGGACATGGCCACGAGCCTCGCCTCCTACGGGAAGGTCCTGGAGGCGCGGAAGAAGGGGACGCCCCTGGGGGAGGGATGGGCCGTCGGGCCCGCCGGCCTCCCCACCCGGAACCCTGAGCAGGCAATCGCCGGCGCCCTCAGCCCCTTCGGCGGACACAAGGGCTACGGCCTGGGCCTTGTGCTGGGCCTTCTGGCAGGCCCCCTGGTGGGGGCGGCGGTGGGGAAGAAAGTGGTCGCGGCCTTTAGCCCCACGGGCGCGAGCACTAAGGGGGACCTCCTGCTTGCCATCGACCCCTCTTCCTTCGGCGAGGTGGCCGCTTTCAAGGAACGGGTGAGCGAGTTTGTCCGGGAGGTCAAGTCCTCTCCCCCCGCCCCGGGCGTGCGGGAGATCCTCCTGCCGGGGGAGCGGAGCTACCGGGAGCGCGAGAGGAGGCTCCGCGATGGGATCCCCATTGTGGAGGAGGTCTGGGGGGAAGTGGCGGCGGTCGCCCGGGGGCTAGAGGTAGAGCTACCCTCGACCGGCTGAGAGACCGTAGAGCGGGAACCCACGGCTGATTAATAAGAAATGGTGGAGGATAGGGGACTCGAACCCCTGACCTCGTGGGTGCGATCCACGCGGCAGTTCCGGAGAGGGAGCCGCGCACGCGGGGGCATCCACCCTCCTGTCGTCGGGGGGCGAGTCGCCCCTACACCGTCTCGAACTGCAGGGTCTTGAGCATCTCCAGCGGCACGCGCTTGCTCAGGCCCAGCATCTCGACCCCGATCACGTTGCCGTGGGCGTCGTAGTCGAGGATGACGCCGGGCCTGACCTCCTCGGACTCGACAACCGCCGATTCGTCCAGCCGGAAATACAGGGCGTCGCTCTCGTGGTCCACTTTGAGTCTCATGGCAGCTTCCCCAGTCGGCGGTCGAAGAAGAGGGTGAGGATCCTCGGGGGCTGGACGGCTGGATTCACCACGACGCGCAGGCACCGCCCCCCGTGCTCTCCGATGCTCCGAATGTAGTGTACCGTGCCGTCCTCCTTCGGTTCCCTTTTCTCCGGGTTTTCAACGGCCAGCCTCACCCACGCTTCCCGGATGTTGCGCTCCTTCAGCATGTCGCGGGCGTGCTGGGAGAACTCGTGTTCGATGCGGGAGTTGCCTTTTTTCAGGACGGGGTCTCATCCGCGGGTTCTTGGTGCCAACCACCCCCTCGGATGTCCCGTCCTTCGCGAAGGGGACGCGGCCGCGCCGGCGGAGAAAAATAAGAAATGGTGGAGGATAGGGGACTCGAACCCCTGACCTCGTGGGTGCGATCCACGCGCTCTCCCAACTGAGCTAATCCCCCACCTCGTTTTCTTTCCTAGCACCGCCGCCTTTCCCTGTCAAGGCGCGACGGCGCCCGTTCGGTGGACCGAATCGTATGCGAGGCTGGGGGGCAGTCAAGGAAAGGGCATGAGGAGGCGGAGCCTTGACAGGGGGGCACCCCTCTCCTTTACTGCGGCGAGAATTGTCCACGGGAATAAGGGAGATCTCGATGGCTCCGAAGCGTTACGATGTTGCCATCCTCGGCGGTGGCCCCGCGGGATACGTGGCCGCCATCCGCGGGGCCCAGCTCGGCGCGAAGGTGTGCGTCATCGAGAGGGAGGGGCTGGGGGGGACTTGCCTTCACTGGGGCTGCATCCCCAGCAAATCCCTCATCGCCTCGGCCGGGGCCCTTCGCA
>JBHIBR010000154.1:0-5209 GCA_046759145.1 Nitrospinota bacterium
GCAGGGCCCCCGGGGCGCGCGGGTGCGGGCGGTGGAGCCTCGGTGGGAGGAGGCGAGGGGAGAGGCCGAAGGCTTCCGGATCGCCTTCTGAGGGAGGGCAGGACTCGTCCCCCCCGCTCAGCGCGCTAGCGCGTCACCTCCACCGTCCCGAAGGCGGCCCCCTCCAGGGCGTCCAGCCCCGTCACGAAGAAGGCGTACTTGCCCGGGTCGAGGAAGGTGATGCTCGCCACGCCCGCCGGGCCGAAGGCGCTCGAGGTGAAGGTGCCGTCCGGTGCCAGGTAGAAGAGGGTGGGCGAGCGCGAGGCTTCGACCAGCTTGCGTCCCTCCGAGAAGGTGACGGTCGCGAAACCCGCCGTGGTGTTGAACCACACCACTGTGGTCCCCGCCTGCACCCGCAGGTCCTTGGGGATGAGCCCCTCGCGCGCCACCCGCACCACCCGCAGGAGGCCGTAGCCGGGGAGCTTGCGGGGCGCGAGGCCGGGGATGAGGGGGGGGCGAGCGGGCCGGGGAGCCTGAGCCCAGACCGACCCCGCAAGGAGTGCCAGGGCGCAAGCCCCGGCCCCTCTCCGGAGGAGAGAGCGCACAGCCGTCCTCCCCCTCATCTCCTCTCCCTCCCCGCCGCGAAGAGGCGGTCGCGGAGGAGGATGGCGCGGTCCCGTTGAGGGCCGGTGGAGATGAGCCCGATGGGGCAGCCCACCAGCCCCTCGATGCGCGCCAGGTAGGCGCGGGCCGGCGGGGGGAGGTCGGAAAAGCTGGTGGCGCCCACCGTGCTGGCACCCCAGCCGGGGAACTCCTCGTACACAGGCTCGTAGCGCGCGAGCTCGCAGGCGGAGGTGGGGAAGCGGGTGAGCTTGCGCCCCCCGGCCCGGTAGGCGACGCACACCCGGATGGTGGCGCAGGGGTCGAGCACGTCGAGCTTGGTCACTGCCAGCCAGTCCACCCCCATCGCCTCCCGCGCGTAGCAGGCGGCCACCGCGTCGAACCATCCGCAGCGCCGGGGCCGGCCCGTAGTGGCCCCGAACTCCCCGCCCCGGGAGCGGAGCTCTTCGCCCTCGGCGCCAGGGAGCTCGGTGGGGAAGGGCCCCTCGCCCACCCGGGTGGTGTAGGCCTTCATCACCCCCACCACCGCATCGATGCAGCGAGGCCAGATGCCCAGCCCGCTGAAGGCCCCTCCCACACCCGCGTTGCTGGAGGTGACGAAGGGGTAGGTGCCGTGGTCCACATCCAGCAGGATGCCCTGCGCCCCCTCCAGGATCACCCGCTCGCCCCGCTCCAGGGCCTCGCGGAGGAGGGCCTCGGTGTCGGCGGCGAGGGGCTCGAGGAAGGGGCGGAGGGCTTCCAGCTCCCTCACCGCGCGGTCGGCGTCGAGGGCGGCCCGCTCCTCCTTCGAGAGGGAGAGGCCCTCGAAGAGGGGCCGCTTGAAAGCAAGGCTCGCCCGCACCCGGTTGGGGAACTCATCCCCCTCGAAGAGGTCTGCGAGCCGGATGCCCAGCCGCGCCACCTTGTCGGCGTAGCAGGGGCCGATCCCCCGCCCGGTCGTGCCGATGCGCCGGCTGCCCAGGAGGTCCTCAGAATGGCGGTCCAGGAGCCGGTGGTAGGGCATGATGAGGTGGGCGCGAAGGCTCACGAGCAGCCGGCCCGCGACCGCCACCCCCCTCCTCTCGAGGGCCCGCATCTCCTCCGCCAGGGCGAAGGGGTCCACCACCACCCCGCTCCCGATGATGCAACGGCAGCCCGGGTGGAGGATGCCCGTGGGGACGAGGTGGAGGATGAATTCCTCCTCCCCCAGGACCACCGTATGGCCTGCGTTGTGGCCGCCCTGGTAGCGGACCACCACCTGGGCGTCCCGGGCGAGGAGGTCCACCACCTTCCCCTTGCCCTCGTCTCCCCACTGCATCCCGACCACCGCGATGGCGCCCACGGCTCTACTCCTCCCCCGCCCCCGAGGGGAGCGCGACGGCCTTCAGCTCCCCGCTTGCCAAGAGCTGCTCGCTCTGGGAGAGGTCGAAAGAGCGCTCGGCCCCTGTGCGGAGGTCCACCAGGCGCACCTCCCTCGAGCGCATCCCTCGCTGGCCGAGCAGCAGGCAGCGGGGGATGCCCATCTGGCGGGCGTAGGCGAGGGAGCCCTCCAGGTCGCGGCGGATGATGTCCCGGGCGACGCGGAATCCCCGGGCCCGGAGCTGGCGAGCGAGGCGGATGGCCCCCCGCTTCTGCCGGGTGGAGTCGATGATGAGGTAATCCGCCGCCGGGGCCTCACCCGCTCCCTGCTCCCCCAGGGCGAGCAGCAGGAGGCCCACGTCGATGGCGAAGCCTGTCCCCAGGGCGTCCTGGCCGTAGCGGCCCAGCAGCTGGTCGTAGCGCCCCCCGCTGCACACCGGGTAGCCGAAGCGCTCCAGGAAGGCCTCGAAAACCACCCCGGTGTAGTACTGGAAGTCCTTCACCGCGCTCAGGTCGAAACTCACCGGGCCGGTGAGGCCGTAGAGGTCGAGCATCCGGTAGACCCGGGAGAGCTCGGCCAGCGCCCGTCGGGAGCGGCGGTTGCGGACAAGCTCGCGCGCCTCCTCCAGCACCTCGGGCCCGCCGAAGAGCCGGGGCAGCTCCAGCAGCACCCGCCCCAGGCGCGCGTCGGGGGCATTGCGAGCCACGAAAGCCTCGAGGGCGGAGGCGTCCTTCTTCCGGACCGCTTCCTGTACCTTCGCCCGGAGGGAGGGCGGCAGGCGCACGGCCTCGAGCACCCCGGCGATGAAGCCCGTGTGTCCCAGCGTCACCCGGAAGGGGCCGACTGCGCTCGCCTGGAGGCTCTCCTGTGCGATGGCGATCATCTCCACGTCAGCCTCCAGGGAGTCAAGGCCGATGAGCTCCACCCCTCCCTGGAAGAACTCCTGCTGGACCATCCCCCGGCTCTGGGTGTGGCGGAAGACGTTGGTGACATAGCACAGGCGCAACGGCCGGGGCCGGTGCCGCAGCAGCGTGCTCGCGATGCGGGCCACCTGGGGGGTGATGTCCGCCCGGAGGTTGAGGAGTCCCCCCGTCTCCCGGTCGATGAGCTTGAAGGTGTCGTCCGCAGCGGGGAAGGTACCCGGGGCCGGGGGCTCGTAGTAGTCGAGGGCCGGGGTGACGATCTCCTGGAAGCCCCAGCGGGTGAACACCTCCAGGAGCTCCTCCTCCAGGCGCCGCTTGCTGGCGGCCTCGGGGGGGACAAACACCCTCACCCCGGGGGGAACCCCCCGAAGCGCCGCCCCCTTGCCGCCGCTTGCCTCCATGCCTCCTGCGCCCCTCAGAGCTGGACCAGCCGGGCGTCCATGATGTTGCCCAGGGCGCGGATCTCGGCCAGAACGGCGGGGGGGATGGGGTCGTCCACGTTCACGAGGGCGACCGCCATCTCGTAGCGGGCCACCCGGCCGAGCTGCATCCCGGCGATGTTGATCTGGTTGTTGCCCAGGATGGTGCCGATGCGGCCGATGACGCCCGGGGCGTCGCGATTGGTAAAGACCAGCATATAGCCCGTCGGGTCCGCCTCCAGGTGGTAGTCATCCAGGCGCACGATGCGGGGCATCCCCGGCCGGACGAAGGTGCCCGCGACCCTCCGCGCCTCGGCGTCGGTCCTGAGCTCCACCTCCAGCAGGTCCGCGAACACGGGGTCCGGGCCCGAGGTGGTTTCTGCGACCTCGATCTCCCGCTCCTTCGCCAGGTGGGCTGCGTTCACCAGGTTCACCCGCGCCCCGTGGAGGAAATGGCTCAGCACCCCTTTGAGGGCGGCGGCCGTCAGGGGCTTGATGCCGGGCTCCTCCAGGGGGCCTGCGTAGCGCACCCTCACCCCCCGGATGCCGCCCGGCGAGAGTTGGGCGAGGAAGCTGCCCAGCTTCTCCGCCAGCTTGAGGTAGGGGCCCACCTTCTCCAGGAGCTCCGGGCCCAGGGCGGGCATGTTCACCCCGTTGATGATCGCCCCGTCCCGGAAGTAGGCCACGAGCTGGCGGACCACGGCCAGAGCCACATTCTCCTGGGCCTCCCGGGTGGAGGCGCCCAGGTGGGGGGTGACGACCACGTCCTCCCGCTCCAGGAGCCGCCGGTTGCGTGGGGGCTCCTCCTCGAACACGTCGAGCCCCGCCCCCGCCAGACGCCCCGCCTCCAGGGCCTCGATGAGGGCCTCCTCGTCCGCCACCCCGCCCCGGGAGCAGTTGATGAGGCGCGCCCCCCGCTTCACCTGGGCGAGAGCGTCGCGGCCGATGAGGTGGCGGGTCTCGGGCGTGAGAGGGACGTGAAGGGTGATGTAGTCGGACTCGCGCAGCAGGGTGGAGAGGTCCACCAACCGCACCCCTCTGCGGGCAGCCGCCTCGGCCGAGATGTAAGGATCGTGGACGATCACCTTCATGCCGAGCCCCTGGGCGCGGGGGACCACGGCGGAGCCCACCCGCCCCAGGCCGACTACACCCAGCGTCTTCTCGAATAACTCCGCCCCCACGAAGCGGCCCCGCTCCCAGGCGCCCGACCGGAGGGAGGCCATCGCCTGGGGCACCTTGCGGGCGAGGGCGAGAAGGAGGGCGAGGGTGTGCTCGGCCGTGGTCACCACGTTCCCCTCGGGGGCGTTCATCACCAGCACGCCCCGCTCCGTGGCCGCCTCCACATCCACGTTGTCCACCCCGATGCCCGCCCGGGCCACCACCCGCAGGGACTCGCCCGCCTCGAGGAGGGGGGCGTCCACCCGGGTGCCGCTGCGGATCACCAGGGCGTCGTAGGGGGGTATGGCCTGGCGGAGTGCCTCCCGGGAGAGGCCGAACCGCTCCTCCGCCTCGAAACCCTCCACCCCCGCCAGCTCCTCGAGGGCCACAGGGGAGAGGGACTCCGCCACCAACACCCGAACCCTATCGCTCATCCTCCTCCATCTCCCTCGGCTCGACGGCTCGACTGAGCTCGCCGAAGTCTGAGCTCGCCGAAGTCCGGGCAGCCCTCACCCCGGCGCCAGGCTCTGCGGGGAGGCCGAGCTCGCCCAGAACCTGCTCCAGGGCGGCGAGGCCTGCCAGCACGTCGTAAGGACCCACGTAGCCCATGTGAGAGAGGCGGAAGATCCTCCCCGCAAGGGGCCCCTGTCCCCCCGCGATGGTCACCCCGCAGCGGCGCTCCATGCGCCGGGGGATCTCCCTGCCGTCCACTCCCTCGGGGACGCACACCGCAGTCAACCCTTCGCTCGGCACACCGCGGCCGAAGCGCC
>JBHIBR010000155.1:0-5191 GCA_046759145.1 Nitrospinota bacterium
TCGCTCCTTTACTTGTGGAAAAACGCTCGAACTTATGACCTCTGGGCGCACGCCTCGGCGGAGGTGGGGGTGGTCTTCTGCACCGTTGTCCTCCTCACGGGGCCCATCTGGGCGAGGCCGGTGTGGGGGGTGTGGTGGACCTGGGACGCGCGCCTGACCACTACGCTGGTGCTCTGGCTCATCTACGTCGGATACCTGATGCTCCGGGCCTATGTGCCCGAGCCCGAGAGGCAGGCGCGCTATGCGGCGGTGGTGGGGATCGTAGGATTCTTGGATGTGCCCATCGTCCACCTCTCGGTGGTCTGGTGGCGCACCCTCCACCCGGGGCCGACTGTCCTCCGCAGGGCTGGCCTCGCCGACCTGCCGGGGAGCATGCACGTGGCCCTTTGGAGCATGCTCCTCGCGCTCACCCTTCTTTTTTTGTTCCTCCTGCGGCAGCGGGCGGGGCTGGAACGGGAGCGCGACCTGCTGGCGGCCCTCAAGGCCCGGGCGGGGGAGTGAGCGGTGGGATACGTAGTCGCCGCATACACCATCGTCTGGCTCGTGATGCTGGGCTACCTCTGGTCCCTTGCCCGGCGCTGGGAGAGCGTGCGGGAAGAGCTTCGGGCGCTGCGCAGGGCCCTGGCGGAGAGGGAAGGGGAAGAGTTCTCGGCTAAGGGCCCGGCGGGAAGCAGTGCGAGCAGGGGGGAAGAGCGGTGAGAGTTGGCGCTTTGACGCTGGTGCTGGGGATCGCCCTCGCCATGGCTGTGGCATCCGGGGAGGCCGCCCGCCACCTCACGGTGGACGAGGTGGCCTCGGAGATCATGAGCCCGGTGTGTCCCGGAAAGCTCCTCATCCACTGCCCTAGCTCAGAGGGGGCGCAGATCCGCCGCCTCGTCCAGAAGCAGATCGACGAGGGCAAGAGCAAAGAGGAGATCCTCTCCTACCTAATGAGCATCTACGGCCAGGAGGTGCTCCCCAAGCCCCCCTTCCGGGGATTTTTCCTCTCGGCCTGGGTGCTCCCCTTTGCGGGACTCCTGAGCGGGGCGGGTCTGGTGATCGTGCTCGCGGGCGCATGGGCCAGGAGGAGGCGGTCCGAAGCAAGGGCGCCGGAAGCGGGAAAGGAGAAGGAGGGGGCGGAAAAAGTTCTTAGCTCATATGAAGAAAAGCTAGATAATGAGCTGAAAAAATTCGATTTTTAGCCGTCTACAAGATGGTTCTTACCATTCGGACAACTGGCATATATCGCCTCGGGAGGTGAGGCAATGCGGGTCGGCGTCATAGAGCGGGTCAACTACCGGCGCCTCGCCGCCGCCATCATCTCCATCCCGCTCGCCCTCGCGCTGGGGTTTTTCCTCTGGGGGCTACTCACCCGCGAGCCCCCGCCCCCCTTGCCCAAGCCCCCCCAGCTGGGGGAGGTCGCTGCGAACTTTCGCTTCCCCTTCCTCGACGGAGAGGTGCGGGCGCTCTCGGATTACCGCGGCAAGGTGGTGGTAGTGAACATCTGGGCGACCTGGTGTCCGCCCTGCCTGGCGGAGATGCCCTCCATGGAGCGCCTCTATCAGAAGCTCAAAGGGGAGGGTTTCGAGATCCTGGGCGTCAGCGTGGACGTTATGGGCAGGGAAGTGGTGGAACCCTTTACCCGCAGGCTGAAGATCACCTATCCCATTCCCCTCGACGTCCGGGGCACCATCAAGAAGCTCTACGGCATCACGGGCGTCCCCGAGTCCTTCATCCTCAATCGCGAAGGGGTGCTGGTCCGGAAGGTGGTGGGCGCCATCGAGTGGGACCGCCCCGAGGTGTTGGCCTTTTTCCGGGAGCTCCTGAAAGGGCCCACTAGCCCCGCGAGGGGCGCGGCCATGCCGAAAGAGGGCCGGCGGGTGCCCCTCGGCCCTCAGTAGTAGGGTCTTCCTGAAGGCCGCCCCAATTTTTTCCTCTGGCTCTCGTGCCAGCTGGTCTCAGTAAGGGCCCCGCGGGCCGGATGCGCAGCTTATTGGCTCGCCCGAAGGGCTCCTCAGGTCCACCTCCAGCCGGTCCCCCCTGAAGAGAAAGCGCGTCCCGAAAGGCTCCGAGAGGTGCGCGAGGGATTCGGCGACCTCGCGCCCCGCACCCCGGCGCGGGCTCAGCGGCTCGGGCGTGCCGCGGGCGTTGATGCGGGCGGGGATGAGGGCGACCTTACGGGCGCCGCCGCGTACGAGGGCGGCGGTGAGGAGGAAGGTCTTCTGGCTCTCCTCGGTGAAAAAGGGGATGGGAAAATCGAAGATGAAGTTGCCGAAGCTATAGACGATTGGCTTCCCTCGATAGACCTCGATTCCCTGGAGCACATGGGGGTGCCCCCCGAGCACTAAATCCGCCCCCGCCTCGACCGCCGCCCGACCTATCTCCTGCTGGAACTCCCTCACCCCGTGCTGCATGCTGGTCCCCCAGTGGCAGGAGACCACCACTAGGTCCGCCCTCCTGCGGAGCGCTCTCACATCAGTCACCATCTGGGCGAGGTCCTCGGCGCGAGCCCGCGTGTGGATGAGGGCGGGAACACCGGGGTAAGCCTCGAGGTCGCGGGAGGGCCGGTAGGCGGTCAGGGCGCGCAGGGGGGCCACGCCGGGGCGCTTTGGCTCGGCAGCGAAGCCGGGGGGGAGGACGGAGCTGTAGGCGAGAAAGCCCACCCGCAAGCCCCGCCGCTCGAGCACGGCGGGCCGCCGCGCCTCGTTGAGGTTTCGGCCCGCACCCGCCACCGCGATCCCCCGCTCGGCCAGCAAGCGGAGTGTGTCCTCGAAGGCTTCCTCCCCGTAGTCAAGGGCGTGGTTGTTGGCGAAAGAGACCACATCGAGCCCCGCATGGAGGAGCCCCTCCACCATGGGGGGAGGACCCCGCAGCACGACCTCCTTCCCCCGGGCCGGGGTCCCCCGCTCCGACAGGGGGAGCTCCAGGTTGGCGAATGCGAGGTCCGCCCCCCGCAGAATCGCCTTCGTCCGGGAGAAAGCGCTCTTGGGGTCACCTCGCTTTAGGGCGATGTCGCCCACCGCGGCCAGGGTGAGCGAGGAAAGGGGCGCCAGGGCGGCCTACCTCACTCGGCCAGCGCGCAGCAGTGCTCGGCCGGGAAAGTGAGATAGACAGCGGTGCCCCGGGGCAGGTGTTCGTAGTGGTCGAGCTGGACGCGCAGCTCCATCCCTCCCACCTCGACCCGGCAGTCGAGGAAGTTGCCCAGGTAGATAGCGTCCAGCACTTTTCCCTCGAGGACGTTCACTCCCCCCTCCGGTCCCGAAGGTGGGCGCTCGCGGCGGAGCGTGATGTCCTCGGGGCGAACCGAGACCACGATGGCCGAGCTGGCCGCCACGCCCTTTGTGCCCCGGCAGCGGAGCCGCACGGGCCGCTCCCAGCGCGTCTCCACCCAACCGGGCTCGCCGCCGGAGCCGGGCTCCAGGACACGGGCCTCCAGCAGGTTGGCCACCCCGATGAAGTCCGCCACGAAGCGGCTTCGGGGCGCGGCGTAGATGCTCTCCGGGTCCCCCATCTGGAGGAGGCGGCCCCGGTCCATCACCACGACGGTGTCGCTGAGGACGAGGGCCTCGGCCTGGTCGTGGGTGACGTAGAGGGCGGTGAAGCCGATCTCCCGTTGCAGGCGCGCGAGCTCGAGGCGCATCTGCTCGCGGAGCTTGGCGTCCAGGTTGCTGAGGGGCTCATCGAAGAGGAGCACCCTCGGGTTGTAGACCAGGGCCCGGGCGAGGGCCACCCGCTGTCGCTGGCCCCCCGAGAGCTTGGTGGCGTAACGCCCGGCGAAGCCGCTGAGGCCCACCAGCTTCAGCACCTCCCCCACGCGGCGCTCCGCCTCCGCCCGCCTCATCCTGCGGACCCTGAGCCCGTAGGCCACGTTCGAGAACACCGTCATGTGGGGCCACACGGCGTAGGACTGGAACACCATCCCGAGGTTTCGCTGCTCGGGGGGGAGGAACACCCCCCGCGCGGGGGAGGCCATGCACTCCCCCTCGATGAAGACCTCTCCCTCGTCGGGGCGCTCGAGCCCCGCAATGCACCGCAGGGTGGTGGTCTTGCCGCACCCGCTCGGGCCGAGGAGCGTCACGAACTTCCCCTGCTCCGCGCCGAAGCTCACCCCCTCCACCGCGGTCTCGGCGCCGAAGCGCTTGACCAGGCCGCGCACCTCTACGAAGGCCACTCGCGCGCACTCCTCGCCCCCGCCCTGATACGGGGACGCCGGGGACCGTTCATGGCTTGAGGCCCAGGCAGTGCTCGGGCCGCACGGACAGGTGCACCCCCTCGCCCGCCCGGAAGCGGCGGCGGTGGTGGACCTGGACCTTCCACTCGTAGTGCCCCCACCGGACCCGGCAGTCGGTGTAGTTGCCGAGGAAGATGGCATCCTGCACCTGCCCCCGGATGCGGTTGGGCTCCCCGCCTTCCGAGGACGCCGCCGCCCGGCCCGCTTCCCCCACGGGGGCGATGCTCACGTTCTCCGGCCGGATGGAGAGGGCCACCGGCTCGCCCGGGGCGAACCCGCCCGCCAGCAGGCACCGGAAGCGGTGGCTCCCTTCGCCGTTTTTCACCTCGGCCATGCCCCACTCGCCGTCCACTTCGACCAGATGGCCGGAGAGAATGTTCGCCACGCCGATGAACTCGCTCACAAAGCGGTTGGCCGGCTTCGCGTAGATGGCGTGCGCATCCCCCTCCTGCTGGATTCTCCCCTTGCTCATCACCACGATGCGGTCGCTCAAGACCATCGCCTCGGCCTGGTCATGGGTGACGTAGATGGAGGTGATCCCCAGCTCGTGCTGGAGGCGCGTGAGCTCCACCCGCACCTGCTCGCGGAGCTTGGCGTCCAGGTTGCTCAGGGGCTCGTCGAACAGCAGCAGGCGGGGGTTGAACACGATGGCCCTCGCCACCGCCACCCGTTGCTGCTGGCCGCCGGAGAGCTGGGTCGCGGGCTTGTCGAGGAACTCCAGCATCCGCACCCGGCGGAGCGCCTCGGCGACTATCCCCCTGGTCTGAGCGCGCGGAAGTCGCCGGACCTCCAGCGGGTAGGCCACGTTCTGCGCCACCGTCATGTGAGGCCAGATGGCGTAGGACTGGAACACCATGCCGATGTGGCGTTTCTCGGCGGGCAGCAGGATGCCCTTCTCCACCGAGGTGAGGGGGCCCCCTCGAGGAGGATCTCCCCTGCGTCGGGCTGGTGGAGGCCCGCGATGCACCTCAGGGTGGGCGT
>JBHIBR010000156.1:0-5181 GCA_046759145.1 Nitrospinota bacterium
AAAGGTGGTAGCTCCTGGTTCAAGCTTCTCGCAGGTGTCCTTGCCACCAAGCCAGATGTTAGAGTTGTCCCAGATTATGTGGATTGGCATCTATGATCCTTCCGTACAAATTTTGGTAGAATTCACCGGCACCGTAGGCGCAAAGATTATACCATTTGCCAATTAAAACTAGGATACTACCCCTCTCCCCGCAGGGAGCGGACGGCACGGCGGTAGTCCCCCGAGCCGAAGACGGAGGTGCCCGCCACCAGCACGTCGGCACCGGCCTCTCGGAGCGCCCCCGCATTCTCGGGCCCCACCCCGCCGTCCACCTCGATGAGGGCGCGGTGGGCGCCCTCATCCAGCATCCGGCGAAGACGGCGCACCTTGTCGAGGGAGCCGGGGAGGAACTCCTGCCCCCCGAAGCCGGGGTTCACCGACATGACGAGCACCAGGTCCACCTCCCCCAGCACCTCCTCCACGGCTGCCAGCGGTGTGGCGGGGTTGAGGGCCACGCCCACCTTCCTCCCCAGCGCGCGCACGCTCTGGAGGGTGCGGTGGAGGTGGTGGGGGACCTCGGCGTGGACGGTGATGAGGTGGGCCCCCGCCTCCGCGAAGGCGGCGAGGTGGCGGTCGGGCTCCTCTATCATCAGGTGCACGTCCAGGGGCAGGGCGCAGGCAGCGCGGGCGGCCCGCACGACCATCGGCCCCACGGTGATGTTGGGGACGAAGTGTCCGTCCATCACGTCCACGTGAAGCCAATCCGCCCCCGCCGCCTCCACGGCGCGCACCTCCTCCGCCAGACGGCCGAAATCGGCCGAGAGGATGGAGGGGGCGATGAGCTTCCTGCGGGCTTGTGCCATCAGTACTCCCGCTCCTCGGCGAGCTGGCCATCGAGGTAGATGCGCGCCTTGGTCTTCCCCTCCGAGCGCACCATCATGCTCACCTCCGCCCCCGGCTGCTCAAGCCGGTTATAGAGCTCGCGGAGCAGGCCCCCCTCCTCCACCACCACGCGCACCCGGCGGGGGCGATCGCCCGGGGGCACACGGTAGCGCAGCAGGGCGAAAGTGCCCGTGGCCCTGCGGCCGGCGGGGTCCTGGGCCACCGTGAGGTTCACCGTCTCGAGCGCGCTCACCCGGTGACCCGCCCGGGGGGTCTGGCTGATGACCGCCCCTTCACGCACCCCCGCGTAGGGCTCATAACGCACCTGCCCCACCCGCAGGCGCATCTCCCGGATGAGGGCCATGGCCCGCGCCAGGTCGCGCCCCACGAAATCGGGCATGGCATAGCGGGGTTTCCGCCGGCCCGAGCTCACCAGCAAATCCACCCGCCCGCCCCGCAGGGCGAGGGTGGCGGGGCTCGGACTCTGGGCCAGCACACTGTCGCGCGGGCGGCGCTCCGAATGGGTCCAGCTCACCGCGCCCACCCGCAGCCCGTTGGCCAGCACCAGGCTCTCCGCCCGCGCCAGGTTCTCCCCCTGGAGGTCGGGGACGGAGACCTCGCGCGTGCCGCGGCTCAACACCAGACTCACGTGGCGGCCGCGCCGGACTGCGCGGCCCGGCTCAGGGCTCTGGGCGATGACGTGGTTTTTGGGGACGTCGGCGCTGTAGCGCTGCTCGCCGATCTGGACGTTGAGCTCGCGCTGGCCCAGCGCCTCGAGCGCGCTCACTACATCGCGCCCCCTAAGGTCGGGCACCACCACCTCTCCCCCTCCCGTCACCAGGTAGAGGGTCAACACCCCGCTCGCGACCGCCACCGCCACGAGGGCTACCCCCAGCAGGAGCACCCGCAGGAGCCGCCTCAGCATCGCTCCCTCCGCACCCAGCGCAGGGCGTAGGAGCCGTCCGTCCCGGCCAACTCGGGAGGGAGCTCGAGCGCTCCGTCCGGCCGGACGAAAGCGCGCGCCCCCTCGCACAGGGCGGGCCGCGGGTCTTCACGCGCGAATGAGGGGCGGGCTGCCTCGAAAGCCGCCGCCACTCCCTCGGTCTCCTCGGGCTCGTTGGAACAGACAACGTAAAGGAGGCGACCGCCCGGGCGCACCACAGCGGCGGCCGCCACCAGATATCCCACCTGTGCTTCGGCCATGCGGCTCATGTCCTCGGGGGCCGTCCGCCACTTGCCGTCGGGGTGGCGCCTCAGCACGCCAAACCCGCTGCAGGGAGCGTCCACGAGGACACAGTCAAACTCCTTGCAAAACGGCGGATTGCGGACATCGGCCGCCAACAGCGCCGCGCGCAGGCCCATTCTAGCACAGTTCTCCCGCAGCCAGCCGAGCCGGCCCGGACGACGGTCGCTGGCGACGAGAAGGCCCTCCCCGGCGAGCTGGCCCGTGAGGGCAGCCGCCTTTCCTCCCGGCGCGGCGCAGGCGTCCCACACCCGCTCGCCGGGGCGGAGGCCCGCCAGCGCCGCACAGAGGGCCGCCCCCTCGTCCTGGAGATAGAACCATCCCTGCCGGAAGGCCTCGGTGTGGGTGAAATCGCCTCCACCCTGCCCCACGAGCTGCAGCGCGCCCGGCAGGAACTCGCCAGGGCGGGTGCGGAGCCCTTCGCGGGCGAGGGCCTCCGTCAGCGCCCCCGGCTCTGTCCTGAGGGGGTTGACGTGAAATGTAAGGGGGGGAAGGGCGTTGTTCGCCTCGCAGCGCGCCCGCGCCCGTTCGCCTCCGAGCCGCTCCATCCAGCGCCGCACAAGCCACCCCGGGTGCGAGAGCCAGCAGGAGAGGAACTCCTCGCTCCCCTCGGGGGGAGGCTCACCGGCTCCCTCCCGGGCGAGGCGGCGCAGGGCGCCGTTCACAAGGCCCTTCGCCGAGGGCGCCCGCTCCGCCGCGAGCCGCACAGCCTGGTCCACTGCGGCATGGGGGGGGACGCGCTCCAGGAAGAGGAGCTGGTAAGCGCCAAGCCTCAGGATGACGCGCACCGCGAGAGAGACCCGCTCGACCGGCCTCCCCAGGACGCGCCCCAGGCAGTAGTCCAGACGGCCACGCCAGCGGAGGACACCATAGAAGAGCTCCCGCAGGAAGGCGCGGTCGCGGGGAGAGAGCTGCGCCCCCCGGGCCCGCGCCCTAAGAAGCGCGTCGGCGGGCTTGAGCTCCCTCTCGAAGCGGAGGAGGAGCTCGAAGGCGTGGCGGCGGATGGGGTCGGCGCGCCGCCCCTCGGCCTTGGCTTCGGAGGCCATCCTCATCGGTCCACCGAACGGCGGTCCACCGAACGGCGGAGCACCATCCCCCGCTCCACCCGGTGGCCGGCCAGAAAGGCGCGGGCGGACATGGGCTTCTTGCCCGGCGGCTGGAGCTGGGTGAGGAGAAGCGCCCCCTGGCCCGTCTGGACCAGGATGCCGCGCTCCGAGCGACCTTCCGCGACGCCCAACACCATCCCGGGGGGTGCTGCCTCATCGCCCGGTCGGTCCACCGAACGTCGGTCCACCGAACGCCGGTCCACCGAACGCCGGTCCACCGAACGAAAGAGTTCCGCACGCCACACCTTGAGAGGCACCCCCTCCAGGCAAGTCTCCGCCAAAGGCCAGGGCTGAAGCGCGCGCACCCGCCGCTCGATGGCCTCGGCCGGGAGGGTCCAGTCGATGAGGCTCTCCTCCCGGGTGACCTTGGGGGCGTAAGTGGCCAGGCGGTGGTCCTGGGGACGGGGGTGAAGGGTTCCACTCTCCAGCCCTTCCAGCGCCTCAAGCAGGAGGCTCGCTCCCAGCTCGGCGAGCCTCGCCTCCAGGCTCTCAGCGGTTTCCTCCGGGCCGATGGAGACCGCCCGTTGGAGGAGGATGGGGCCCGCGTCGAGCTCGGGTTCCAACTGGAAGATGCTCACCCCCGTCTCGGACGCCCCATCCATCAGCGCCCGCTGGACGGGCGCCGCCCCCCGGTAGGCGGGAAGGAGCGAGGCGTGGACGTTCAGAAAGCCCCGGGGGGGGACCGCCAGGAGTTTGCGGGAGAGGATCCGGCCGAAGGCCACGACTGCGCCCACCTCAGGCGCCAGGGGCTCCACGTCTGCGGCACGGACGCGCGGGGGCTGGAAAAGGGGGAGAGAAGCCCCCTGCGCGAGCCGCTTCACTGGCGGTGCGGTCGGCTTGCGCCCCCGGCCGGCGGGCCGGTCGGGCTGGGTGAAGACGGCGATGACCTCGTGCCGGCTGCGCAGCAGGGCCTCCAGGGAGGGAAGGGCGAAGCGAGGAGTGCCGAGGAAAACGACCCTCATGATTCCTCCCGGCCATCGGGCCGGAGCGAAAATGCCCACTCTGTTGGTGCCCCGCTACGGAGGGAGGCTCAAAAGAGCCGGCTCTCCGCCCGGGGTCCCCAAGCGGCAGGCCGCTTGGGGTTCCCCGCCCGGGCCGCGCGGCCCCCCTTGACGCAGCAGCCACCCACAAATTACGAAAGACCCGTGCGGGGCCTTCACCATTCTAGAAGATGGTCAGCGTGCTTTCCAGGGAGGGTGCATGCCGATGGACCTCACCCGCGAACTCGCAGAACGCGTGGTCGCCACCCGTTTTGAGGACATCCCCCCCTCCGCGGTGGAAGCCGCCCGGCGTGTGCTGATCGACGGCCTGGCGGTCATGCTGGCTGGCGCGCGAGACCCTGCGGGCGTGGGCCAGCGGATCACCGAGTACGCCCGGTCCCAGGGAGGGGCTCCCGAGGCCGGGGTGGTCTCGGGGGGATTTCGCACCTCCGCCTCCCTCGCCGCCTTCGCCAACGGCACCTTTGCCCATGCCCTCGACTTCGACGACACCACCCCTCCGGTCAACCATCCGGGCTCCTCCGCCATCCCCGCCGCCCTCGCCCTGGCCGAGCGGGAGGAGAGGGAGGGGAGGGGGCTCCTCACCGCCGTGGTCGTGGGCTACGAGGTGCAGGGCCGGCTGCGCCTCGCCGCGGGGGAAGTGCCGAGCGGGGAGGGATTCCACAAGCCGGGCGTGTTCGGCCTGATGGGCGCGGTGGCGGCGGCGGGCAAGACCCTCGCCCTTGAAGCCAGCTCCCTCTGCCACGCCTTCGGGATAGCGGGCTCGCGGGCCGGGAGCCTTGCCTCCAACACCGGGACCATGACCAAACCCACCCACGCCGGCCACGCCGCCCGGATGGGGGTGGAGTGCGCCGAGCTTGCCGCCCTCGGCTGGACGGCCCACCCCGACATCTTCGGGAGGGGGAGATACGGGGAGTGCTTCTTCCCGGGTGAGGCCGACATGAGCCTCCTCCTCAAGGACTTCGCCGCCCCC
>JBHIBR010000157.1:0-5160 GCA_046759145.1 Nitrospinota bacterium
ACGATCCAGCTCGGAGTGAGGTAGGCGGCGTAGATGTTGAGGTACTGGAAGTAGCCCGAAAGGAGGAGCACCCCCACGGCTGCCAGGACCGCGCCCCCGCCCACATGGACGGCCTGGATGAAGCGCTTGTAGCCCTGGAAGAAGCTCAAGAAGGAGCGGAAGAGGAGGGCGCTCAGGAGGAAGGGGATGGCCATCCCCATGGAGTAGAAGCTGAGCAAGAGGACCCCTCGGCCAACTCCCTGTGCCGTGCCGGCGAGGGTCAGAATGGCCCCCAGCACCGGGCCGATGCAGGGAGTCCAGCCCACCCCGAAGGCGAAGCCCACCACCAGCGAGCCCAGGTAGCCCGCCGGCTTGTTCTTGAGCTGGATGGGGCGGTACTCACGACCGAGGAAGGGAAGTCGGAAGACGCCCATGAGGAACAACCCCAAGAGCAGGATCAGCACCCCGCTCGCCTCGATGAGCCAGTCCTGGTAGTGGAACAGCAGGCGGCCGATGAAACTCGCCGAGGCGCCCAGGGCCACGAAGACCAGGCTGAACCCCAGGACGAACATGAGGGCGTTCAGCACGAGCCCACGGCGCTCGAGGGTCCCGCCCTCCTCAAGGTTCTCAAACGAGGTGCCCGATAGATAGGCGAGGAACGAGGGCACGATGGGCAGGAGGCAGGGGGAGAGGAAAGAGAACACTCCCCCCGCCAGGGCGATGAAGGCGCCAACCTCCGTGGAGAAACCCATAGTGCACAACCCTCCTTCCCATTCCGCGAGCTCACCACTTCCGAGCGCCCTGTCGAGAGGCCGCTCGCTCCCTTCCCGGCGTCCCCCCTCGCCGGTGATTGTTAGTAGCCGTAATAGCCGCCCCGGGGGCGGGCCGGCTTCTTCTTCGCGGCTGGCTTGGCCGCGATGCCCACCGCGAGCTCACCCACCATGCCCCGCTCGCGGTGACCCCTCTGCGGGCAGTAGAACACATGGGCGCCTTTCGGCAGGTCCACAGTGATCCTCGCCGTCTCGCCGGGGTCGATGCGGGGGATCGCGGCCTTCATCCCTTCGATCGCAAATCCGTGCGGATAGACCCCCACGTTGGTCACGACGAAAGTAACCCTGCCCGGCTCCACCTTCGGCTTTGCTCGATCGAAGGCGAACTCTTTGGCCTTGAGCTTGACCTCGCGGGCGGCTTCGGCCGCGCGCGCGGGCCGCGCCCAGATGCCGAGAGCCAAGATTGCGAATGCGGTGAAGAGCCAAGCGACGAGGAAGCGCCTTCTGGTTCCCATCATCTCCTCTCCTCCTTCCTCAACTGGGATTTCGTCCCCTCAGCGCCAAGGAAAGGGCCGCTCCAAGGAGACCGCTATCCCGCACAATCTCCGGACGGGTGAAGGTCGAGCTAAAGCCCACTCCGAGGATGATCCCGGCTAGGAGGGCCGATGCGGCCCACGCTCCAGCCCGCAGCCAGAGGCCCGTCGCCAGGGCGAGGCCGATGGCCGTCTCGGCGGCACCCAGGGCGTACATGAACCAAGACACCCATCCGCCCAGCGACTTGTAGAGGGAAGAGGGGATAAAGCCAACCCAGGCCAGCGGTCGGAAGAACTTGTCGATTCCGAACCAAAGAAACACCAGCGCGAGCCCAGCGCGCAACACCAGTTGGGCCGCTCTCGCTTTCACCGGAACCGCCTTCGCGCGACAAAGCCCCCGACCTGCGGTGCATTCCCCCTCTCAATCATACCCTCCCTCTCCGCTCCCAGCGGAAGTCTTCGCAACGGGACTCCGGCAGGAGCCGATACCATTTGGCCTGAGCTTTTTACGAACAAACTGCCCCTCCTCAGCCCTCGACGTGCACCTGCATGCTGCCTACCATCCCCCGCTCGGCATGTCCGAGCAGCGGGCAGATCAACTGATTTGGGATCACATTGTCAACTACTTGAAGCGGGCATGTAAGCGCTTCGCTCCACCTATCTCCCTCGTCTGGGCCGGATGAATTCTTTTATCTTATTGGATATCGTAGAATCGAGAAACACATAAAGTCCCAGAAGCAGAATAAAAAATCCCAAAAGCTGAGGTAACCATGAGACGGAGTAATTTCCTCGCGGATAACAGGGATTGGCCCAATGCATAGCGGCCTCGGGCGGTCCCACGCCCAGCCCCAGAAGCCAAATGGCCCCGTGGGTCACCGTTAACCCGAATACTCTCTTCGTCACTTCCTCCCTCGCGAATTAGAGATTCTCGATGGGAAATTCCCCATAAAACCCCTTCTCCCCTTAAACGGATTTTCCTTCTCACGAAACTGGATGTCAAGGGCCTCCCCCCACCCGATGCCGAGCATCCGTCTTAAGCGCCGGAGGCGCCGCCTGAGCCTCGCCCTCTCCACCTTCTTGAGCCGTTCGACGAGCGGCTTGGCCCCTGCGCTCCCTCACCCGCTGCAGCAGAGCTCCATCGCCAGGTTGCGCCCCAGCGAGAGGGCGACGGCGGCAAGGACCTTGAGCGCTCCGGGAGGGGTGGTGCGAGTGTGGCGGACTTTTACTTCTGTGCGATCCGGAACGACGAGGAAGTCCTTCATCCTTGAGTCCCACCCTTGTTCAGCAGCTTGAGGCCCCAGATGATGGCCACGAAGAAATAGATGAAAAGCGCGGGAACGAGGATGAGCAAGTTCTCCCTCAGGAACGCTCCCAGCACAGTCCCGCCGAGGAAGATGAGCAGCAGGGGGAGATGGCAGGGACAGGCCAGGATGCCGGTCGCCAGCAGGAAATAGCCCCCCAGGGTCCTTCCACCGGCCTTGCTAGAGGAGGCCGCTATGGTCCTCTCGGGCTTCACCGTCTTCGTCATTCCGGTTTTCCCCCGACCAGGCGAGGCTCAAGGCCACGCTGCCGGAAGTACGCCAGGAGCTCCTTGGAAGAGAGCAGGTTCGTCTCTACCACCAGCCGGGCGCGCTTGCCAAGGAGGTCCACGCTAGCCTCTACCACTCCGGGGAACTTGACCACCTCCCTCTCGAGCCTCTCCCGCTCTTCGAAATCCTGAAGCCCGGGGAGTGCGAAGACGAGCTCCTTGCGCCTCTCGCCCAGTGCCTCGGACCGATAACCGTACTCCGTGAGCCCTCTGGCGACCTGCTCGGGCGAAGTGCGCTTGGGGTCGTAGACGACGGTGGCCGCCCTCGCCCCGAAACTCACCTTCGCCTGGCTCACCCCCGGCAGCCTTCCCAAGGCCGCTTGCGCCGCGTAGGCTCAGCCCACTCAGAAGAGACCCCCCACACGCAGCTTCGCGATCCGAAGCCCGGGCGGGGCGACGGTCGCAGACTCCTCCTCCAGCGGGGCCGAGCCCAGGGAGAGAAGACCTCCCGAGTTCAGGACGAAGAGGGCCCCGAGGACCGCGAGGAGGGGAAGCCAGAGGAACGTCCTCTTCACTCCGTGGCTCCTCTCATACGAGTCGAGGTCCGCAAGACCTTCCCTAGCCCTTCGGCAGGAGGCTCTCGATGAGCTTCTGGGCCTCTTTGCTGAACCACTCCCGGGGCCCCGCCGCGCCCCCCACCACGCGGCCCTCGGCGTCGATGAGGTAGGTCAGCGGCGGGCCTCGAAATCCATAGCGCCGCGCCACTTGCAGGTCGGGGTCGTGCAGGGTCGGGAAGGTGAGCTTGAACTTCTCCAGGAACGGCGGGATGAGCTCGCGGTTTCGGTCGATGGAGACGGCCACCACGGCGAACCCTTTGTCCTTATAAGTCTGGTGGAGCTTCTCCATCTCGGGCATCTCCCACCAGCAGGGCGTGCACCAGGTGGCGAAGAAGTTGAGCAGGACCGCCTTCCCCTTGAAATCGCTGAGCCGCACCGGGTTTCCGCCCACGTCGGGCAGCGTGAACTGGGGTGCGGGGGGGCGCTTTTCAAATCTGTACACACCCAGGGCCTTGAAGTAATCCCCGGGAGAGGCCTCGGAAGCCGCGAGCGCCGTTTCCCCCACCAGGGCCAGGACGATGAGGATGAAGAGAAAAACCGTCGAGTGGTATGCGAAACGCATGGTCTGCACCATGGGAATCCTCCCTCAGTTGTCTAGTAGCCTCCCCGATGCATCTGGGGTTCGGCGAAGGCTCTCTTGCCTTGTTTCCGCGCTCTCGCCCGCTCGGGCGCGACGCGCCGCCGCGGCCAGTGCGATGAGAGCGCCTATGCCCACGACAGCCCCCCCGCCCAGGACCCATCCTCCCCGCGAGATAGGGGGAAGGACGGAGATCAGCAGGAGGACCAGGAGAGGACCCCCGCAGCAGATCAGGTGGGGCAAGAAAGCCCGCAGGCCTGAAGACCCCTTCGGCTCATCGTTCACTCTTTCTGCCTCCAGAATTTTTCGAGGTCACCCGGTTTCGTGCCCTCCCGCAGCCGGTCGAGGCGGGCGGGTTCAACCCGCCGATTGTGTTCCGGCCCCTCCATCCGGTCTGGGTCGGGCGCCAGCGGGAGCCGCTCCCCCTGGAGGAGGGCTCCGATGACGGCCTGAGCGGACCGCCCGTCGAGGGGGGCTGCATCTCCCTCGGCCCGCATCACCCCGCTCCGCGCGGCCCAGCGGCCTTCGCGGTCCAGGAGGATGGTGGTCGGCAGGGTCTCCACCCCGAAGAGGGAATAGAGCCTCCCGTCCTCGTCGTGGATAGCCCGCAGGCGGATGTTGAGCGCCTTCAGGTAACCTCGCACTACCTCGGTGGGGTAGGAATCGACGGAGACTAGGACGACCGCAAGCCCCGCATCCCGATACTTGCGGTGGAGCCGCGCGAGGGCTGGCAGCTCGTCGGGGCAGGTGAGGCAGCAGCAGGTTGCGAAGAACTCTACCAAGAGGACGCGGCCCCTGTAGTCGGCGCTCCGAGTTGCTCTTCCTTCCACATCGAGCGCCTCGAAGCGCACCACCTGGCCCGCCCGAGCTGGGGCCCAGAGGGCGAGCCTCCTCGCCGCTTGCGAGAGGTCATTCGCCGCCGCAGCCGCCAAGGAGCCCGGGGGAGCTGCCGTCGCGAGGAGAGCCACAAGGACGAGAGAGGGGAATCCCCCGATCTTCATTCTCTCCCTCACGGCTGGCTCGGCCGCAGCCTGAGCCGGAGCCAGTAGCCGAGGGAACCTCCGCCCAGCGCCCCCAGCGCCGTGCCCCCCGCGAGGCTCAGGTAGAGCCCCAAGGTGAGGGGGACGCAGATGATGCTGAGGCCCGGGGACATGAC
>JBHIBR010000158.1:0-5094 GCA_046759145.1 Nitrospinota bacterium
CCCCGTGGCTGAGCCGGACGACCCCGCCCCCGCCGCCGCCCGCATCCCCCCCGAGGAGCTCCTGCGGTTCACCTCCGCAGTGCTGGAGCGCATCGGCGTCCCTTCCGACCGCGCCCGGGGGACCGCCCACGTGCTGGTGGAGGCGGACCTTAGGGGCATCCGCTCCCACGGCGTGGTCGGGGGGACGGGCCTGGAGGCCATCCTCCAGAAGGTCGAGGCGGGGGGCATCCACCCTGGGGCCCGCCCCGAGGTGGAGCGGCACGAAAACTCCGTCCTCCTCCACATGGACGCGCGAGGAGGGCTCGGCCACCCGGCCGCCCTCGACGCGGTCGAACTCGTCGCTCTGACCGCCTCATATTGGGGCTACGGGAAGATGACCATCCGCAACTCCACCCACTTCGGCGCGGCCGGCGTGTACAGCGAGGCCCTGGCCGAGCGGGGTTTGGCGGGCCGGGTGACCTCCACCGGGACGGCCTGGATGATCCCCTTCGGAGGGTCCCAAAAGCGCCTGGGGACGAACCCCATCGCCTGGTCCATCCCCTATCCGGGGGGCGTCATCACCATCGACATGGCCACCAGCCAGCGGGCCCTGAGCCCTGCCCTCAAGGCCGCCCAGGAGGGAGGCGAGCTCCCGCCCGACTACCTCCTGGGGCCGGACGGCGAAGAGGTGCGGCGGCCGGGGAGCGTGGAGGAGGTCAAGGCGTGCTCTGTGCTCCCCGTGGGGGGGAGAAGCTTCGGCTACAAGGGCTCGGGCCTCGCGGTACTCATCGAGCTCGACGCCGCCCTGGGCGGCGGCTCGGTGGGCCGCATCCCCTCCCTGGCGCCGGGCCCCGAGGGCTACGTGGCCCAGACGGTGGAGGCCTGGCGGGTTGATTCCCTCTTTCCCCGCGAGGAGGCCATGCGGCGGCTGGGCGAGGCGGTGGAGGACCTGCGCCGCCACGGCGGCCCGGAGATGCTCCTGCCCGGGGAGCGGGAGCGGCGCTGCCGGGAGGCCTACCGGAAGGAGGGGATTCCGTTCTCGGAGGCGGAGGTGAGGAGGCTCAGGGAGGTGGGGGAGAGGTTTGGGGTGGCGTGGCGCCAACCGTAGCGCCGGCGTCCCCGCCGGCAGGGTTGCCGCCAAGATGGCGGCGCTACGAAAAACCGAGACCCTTCGCTCCGCTCAGGGTGACCGCCAAGGGGCTCGGGATGCCAGGGAAGGGGCTCGGGGCGGCACCATCGGGGTGGTGCCAGAGCTGTCATTCCTCTATGAAGGGCCGGCGAGGAATCTCATTTGACCTAATGGCCCCGCGCCGAGCCGCGGCGCCTTCACCGCACTGGTGCCATCGGATCCAGCGTGAAGTTGTGCTCTCTGTCGATCATGGCCGGGAACCCGTGCGTCAGTCCACCCAAATTTCCGCGTTTAGTCCGCTGGTGAATCTGTACCGGGTCTTTTCCAGCATGCCCGTGTCCAGGTTCCGATCGGTTATGGTTACCTCTCCACCTTTGCTGAATACGAGCTTAGAGCCGCGCCACAGCGTGGCAAACGGACCGACGAGTTGCAGGACGTCTCTCATTATCCCAACGAAAACGTGGCTATTGAGAGTGGCCTCGGGAAGTACTACGACTCCTGGATTACGATGCTCCGGAAACCGACGGTCGTCCAGGTATCCCCTGTCGCAGGTGATGAGTACGCGTTTGTGCCGCCAAGCGTAGGCAAAGACTGCCTCATCGGAACGACCCCTCAGACCGACTTCCGAGACCGACTTGGTGTTCCATCCGAGTTCACGAAGGATCCGGCTGATGGCCGGGTCTAGATCCTCGTCCACGAGAAAGCGAGTTTTCTTCCCGAAAAGACGCCGCAGCCATGAGGCCTCTTCCTTGCTCGGGTTCTCAACCGGCCGCCATCCCACTGTTAGAGCACCCGCCTTTTCGACAACGCGTTAGCTTAACGCTCGCCTTCAGCAGGGCGCCCAGCTATTCCAGCTCTTGAGTTTCTAGGGGGAAGAGGCCTGCTACGGCACAACATTAGAACACACTTTCTAAACAAAAACAAGTGAGTTCTTGTTCCTTGCCCCACTGTCTACAGGTGGACCTGTTTCTGCACCGTGGACACAATTGAGCTAAATCATTCTTGTGGATCTCAAGGGTACGCCGCTTGTGATGAAGTTCGAAGAGCAGCTTAAGGTACTTTCCAGCCACTAATCGGTGAATATTGTCCTTCCCCTTTAGTCCTAACCACTGGAAAATGCCCTGGTCTTTTCGTGACGCATTGCAAGAGGGGCATGACCATACCATGTTATCTGTCGAATCAGAGCCCCCTCGATTCCGGGGAATGAGGTGATCGACCTGCAAGTTTTCGAGGACGCCGCAGAACACGCATTCCTTTGGAAGCTCCTGTTCTTTCTGCCATTCCCTATTTGTGCCAGACATTGTAGCTTGCCCGTCCCGCAGAGCTTTGAATCGGTCAGAAACAAACCGATAGTTGATGTGACCAGAAAAGACACTTCGAGATATAAGCTTCGCGTATTCGTAGAAAATCTCTTCTCTAATGGTTTTCACGTAGGCTGGAGGCATTTGGTCGTCCGTCCTGCTCCAATTACTGAGGCGCTCCCTCCCCCTTCCCCGGCTCAATCCTTACCCGTTCGATCCGCCGCTCGCTGGCTTCCTCCACGACAAAGCGCATCCCCCTCCAGATGACCGCCTCGCCCGGCCGGGGGATGCGCTCCAGCTCGGCCAGGAGGAAGCCCCCCAGGGTGTCGTAGCGGCCCTCGGGGACCTGGACGCCCAGCTCCTCCCTGAGCGCCTTCACCTCGATGCGGGCATCCACCAGGAGCACGTCGCCCGGGGCGCGCGCGTAGCGCGGCCGATCGGTGTCGTACTCGTCGCGGATCTCCCCCACGATCTCCTCGAGCAGGTCCTCGAGGGTGACGATGCCCACGCTCCCGCCGTACTCGTCCACCACGATGGCCATCTGGTTCTTGTTGGCCCGCAGCTCCTCCAGCAAGTCGTCGGCCCGCTTGCTCTCGGGGACGAAGTAAGGGGGGCGCACCAGGGAGGGGACATCCCGCAGCCGCCCGCCCGCAGCCGGCTCGAGCGCCAGGATGTCGCGGGCGTGGACGACGCCCACGATGTGGTGGATCTCCCCCCGGTAGACGGGGATCCGGGAATGCCCGCAGCGCTCCACCATGCCGATGGCGTCCTCCACGCTGGCGGTGTCCTCGAGCGCATCCACCTCCACCAGCGGGACCATGACGGCGTCCATGCGCCGCTCTCCGAAATCGAAGATGCGGTCGATCATGCGCCGCTCGCTGGGCCTCACATCGCCCCCCCTTTCGGCCGTCTCCACCAGGAGCTCCAGCTCCTCCCGGGTGACGTAGGGGCTCTCCGGCCGGGCATCGGCGCCCGTGAGGCGGAGGAGGAGGCGGGTGAGGCGGGTGACGGCGAACACAACGGGCGCGAAGAGCCTGCGGGCGAACCAGATGGGGTAGACCGCCCGGGAGGCCCACCCGTCGGCCCTCTCCTGACCCAGGCTCTTGGGGACGATCTCGCCCAGGGTGACAATGAGGGGCAGCATCACCACGAGGGTGAGGAGCTCGCCCCAGTGGGGCTCGAAGTGCTGGAGCATGAGGGCGGTGACGAGGGTCACATTGGTGACAAACACCAGGTTGTGGCAGGTGAGGAGCGTCGCCATCATCCACTCGGGCTTCTCCAGCAGCTCGAGCAGGAGGCGGGGCCCCCGCATCCCCTCCTCGGCCAGCCGCTTGAGGCGCGCCCGGTTGGCCGAGACGAAGGCGATCTCGGAACCCGACAGGAAGGCCTCGCACCCCAGGAGCAACACCACCGCCGGGATGGCCCAGAGGAGGCTCATCCCCTAGGCCTCCTCCACGCGGCTCACCCGCACCTTCACAATGCGCGTCTTGCGCACCTCGGCCACGGTGAACTCCAGACCATTCAGGCTCAGCTTCTCCCCCCGCCGCGGCACCCGCCCCAGCCGGTCGAACAGGAAACCCCCCAGGGTCTCGGCCTCGGCGTCCTCGGGCACATGCCAGCCCACGATGGCGCTGAAGTCCTCGAGGGGGATGCGCCCCAGGAAGATGTGGGAGCCGTCCGCCTGGGGCTGGTGGAGGGGCTCGGCCCGGGAGTCGAACTCATCGGCCAGCTCGCCGAAGATCCGCTCCAACAGGTCCTCCATGGTGACGAGGCCCGCCACGCCGCCGAACTCATCGGCCACAATCGCCATGTGGGTGCGCCCCTGGCGGAGCCGGAGGAAGAGTTCCCCCACGCGCATCCCCGAGGGGACGAAATGGGGCTCCCGGATGAGGCTCGGGGGGATGGGGGCGGAGGGGTCGAAGTCCCGCTGGCGGGAGAGGCGCAGAAAATCCTTGATGTAGAGCACCCCGACGATGTGGTCCCGGTCCTCGTGGCAGAGGGGGATGCGGGAGAAGGGGGCGCTTCGGACCCTCTCCACCACCTCGCCCAGATTCAGGGTGTCCTCCCAGCACACCATGTCGGTGCGGGGCACCATGATGTCCGAGACCACCTCGTCGGTGAACTCGAAGATGTTATGGATGTATCGGTGCTCGACGGGCTCCAGCTCCCCCGCCTCGTGCCCCACGTCCACCAGGGCGCGGAACTCCTCCTCCACCAGGATATTACCCGGCCCAGGCCGCCCGCCCCCGAGGAGGCGGAGGAGCCGCTCGGAGAGCTGGAGGAAGAACCACCGCAGGGGGGTGACCGACGCCGCAAACACCCCCAAGGGCAAGGAGAAGGCTCGGGCCAGCGGCTCGGCCGACTTCACGGCGAGGGTCTTCGGGCCGATCTCGCCGAAGAGCATGAGGAGGGGCGTCATGATGAGGATGGCCACCCACCCCCTCCCCTCCCCCAGCACCGCAATGGTGAGGGAGGCGAACAACGCCGAGGCGGCCACGTTCACCAGCTCGTTGCCCGTCAGGATGGTGATGATGAGACGCCGCGGCCGGTCCAGCAGCCCCGCCACCCGTCGGCCGCCCCCCCCTTCCTCCCGCAGGCGCTGAACCCGGAAGCGGCTCAGGGAGAAGAAGGCGGTCTCCGAGGCGGAGAAGAAAGCCGAGCAGCCCAGGAGCACGGCGAACAGGG
>JBHIBR010000159.1:0-5075 GCA_046759145.1 Nitrospinota bacterium
GTCTACATCACCAACAGCGATGCGGATACCGTCTCCGTCATCGACCGCAAGAGCCGAAAGGTGGTGCGCACCTTCCCCGTGGGGGACTACCCCCACCACATGCTCCACTCCCTGGACGGGAAGTCCCTCTACGTGGGGAACACCCACAGCGATAGCCTCACCGTGGTGGACCTGGCGACCCACCGGCCCGTGCGGGTCATCCCGAACATCCTGGACCCCTATAACTTCTTCTACGACCCGCCCCGGCGCCACGTGGTGGTCACCTGCACCCGGAAGGGTTTTGTGGAGGTCTATGAGGCCAGGACACTCAAGAAGCTCCGCCGCATCCCGACGGGCAAGGAGCCGAACCACTTCGCCTTCGGCGCGGGGGGCTCCTTGCTCTTCGTCACGAACGAGAGGTCCCACACCGTCTCGGTCATCGACGCGAGGAGATGGAAGCTCGCAAAGCAGATCCCCGTCGGCCTTCGGCCCGTGGACGCCCATCTAGGGCCTGACAAGAGGGAGGTCTTCGTCGCCCTCTACGGGGAGGGCAAGGTGGCGGTCCTCGACGTGGGGACCCTCGAGGTGAAGGAGAAGTTCGCGACGGGCAAGGGAGCCCACGGCCTCGCCCTCTCGCCGGATGGCAAGGTGCTCTTCGTGTCGAACCGCAATGCGAACACTGTGTCGGCGGTGGACCCGGCCAGCCGGACCGTCCTGGCTCAGATCCCCGTCCCCGGCGGCCCCGACATGATGGGCGTGACCCCCGATGGGGGCGAGCTCTGGGTGACGAGCCGCTACGGGGCTTACGTCCACGTGGTGGACGCCTGGGAGCTAAAGGTCCTCGCCCGCATCCGGGTGGGCGCCGCCCCCCACGGCGTGACGTTCTCCTGGGCGAGCGGCCACCATTGAGCCGGCGGCGACTGGAAAGACCACTCCGGGATGTCCCCTCCGGGTCCTCAGACTCCCTTCCTTGACCCCGGCGATACCCAAAGAGTAAATTCGCCTCAGACAGGTTCCTTCCTCCATCCATTGGGCTGACCGGAGCCCCCGCCATGCAGTGCCCCCGGTGCCAACAGGAGAATCCATCGGGGGCGAAGTTTTGCAACGCCTGCGGGGCGCGGCTCGAAGTCATCTGTCCGGGATGCGCCCACGCCAACGTTCCTGGGAGTCGCTACTGTAACCAGTGTGGTGCGGTGCTGGAGCCAGCGGCTGCGCCCGCTCCTGCCACCAGGTTTGCCTCACCCCAGGCGTACACGCCTAAACACCTCGCCGAGAAGATCCTCACCTCGAAGAGCGCCTTGGAGGGCGAGCGCAAGCAGGTGACGGTGCTTTTCGCCGACCTCAAGGGCTCGCTGGAGCTCCTTGCGGACCGAGACCCCGAGGAAGCGCGGACGCTCCTGGACCCGGTGTTGGGGCGCATGATGGAGGCCGTTCACCGGTACGAAGGCACCGTGAACCAGGTCATGGGGGACGGGCTCATGTCTCTCTTCGGGGCGCCGCTGGCCCACGAGGACCACGCGCTCCGGGCCTGTTACGCCGCCCTGGCCATGCAGGGCGCCATTCGCGGCTACAGCGAGGAGGTCCGCCGCTCGCACGGGGTCGAGGTCCGGATCCGGATTGGCCTGAATTCTGGCGAGGTGGTGGTCCGGGCCATCGGCAACGACCTGCACATGGACTACACCGCCGTCGGACAGACCACCCACCTGGCCGCCCGGATGGAGCAGCTCGCGCCCCCCGGGAGCATCCGCTTGACGGGCGAGACCCTCCGTCTGGCGGAGGGGTTTGTCCAGGTCCAACCCCTGGGCCCGGTCCCGGTCAAGGGACTGGCAGAGCCCGTGGAGGCCTTCGAGCTGGCCGGCGCGGCGCCCACCCGGACGCGCTTTCAGGCCGCCGCGGCCCGTGGGCTCACCCGCTTCGTGGGAAGGCAGAACGAGCTGGATGCTCTTCAACAGGCCCTCGATGAGGCCGGCGAAGGACACGGCCAGCTCCTGGCCGTTGTGGGAGAGGCGGGCGTGGGGAAGTCACGCCTGTTCTGGGAGTTCACCCATTCCCACCGCACGAAGGAGTGGCTCATCGTCGAGAGCGGCTCGGTCTCCTACGGCAAAGCCAGTGCCTACCTCCCCGTCATCGACCTGCTGAAGGCCTACTTCCGGATCGAAGACGCTGACGATCACCGAAGGATTCGCGAGAAGGTGACCGGCAAGGTTCTCACCCTGGATGAATCTCTCACGCCCGCGATTCCGCCCATCCTAGCCCTTCTCGAAGTGCCGGTCGAGGACCCGGGTTGGCAGAACCTAGATCCGCCCCAGCGCCGTCAGCGCACCCTGGACGGGTTGAAGCGCCTCCTGCTGCGGGAGAGCCAGGTACAGTCCCTGGTGGTGGTCTTCGAGGACCTCCACTGGATCGATTCCGAGACCCAGGCCCTCCTCAACGGCTTGGTGGAGAGCCTGCCGGGTGCCCGGATTCTCCTGCTCGTCAACTACCGCCCCGGCTACGACCACGGCTGGGCCAAGAAGACATACTACACTCGGCTTCGCCTCGATCCGCTGCCGGCAGAAAGCGCCAAAGAACTCTTGCGAGCTCTCCTGGGAGAAGACCCCGGCCTCGAGCCGCTCAAGAAGCTCTTGATGGAACGCACCGAGGGTAATCCCTTCTTCCTGGAGGAGAGCGTCCGGACGCTTGTGGAGATGGGGGCGCTGGAGGGCACCGCGGGATCCTATCGGCTGGCGAAGGAAATCACCGCCATCCGTGTGCCCGCCACGGTCCAGGCGGTCCTGGCCGCTCGGATGGACCGGCTGGAGCCGGAGGAGAAACGCCTCCTCCAGACCGCCTCCGTCATCGGCACGCACGTGCCCTTCCCGCTCCTTTCGGCCATCGCGGAGATGTCTGAGGAGGATTTGCACAGGGGGCTCTCGTCACTCCAGGCCGCCGAGTTCCTCTACGAGACGAGCCTCTTCCCCGACCTCGAATATACCTTCAAGCACGCCCTCACCCAGGAGGTGGCCTACGGGAGTCTCCTTCACGAACGGCGGCGGGCGATCCACGCGCGGGTCGTGGACGCCATCGAGACGCTCTATGCCGACCGGCAGGTCGAGCAGGTGGAACGGCTCGCTCACCACGCCTTCCGGGGCGAGGTGTGGGACAAAGCCGTGACCTACTTCCGGCAGGCGGGCCAGAAGGCTGCCTCGCGCTCGGCCCACCGGGAGGCGGTGGTGTGCTTTGAGCAGGCGCTAGATGCCCTGAAGCATCTGCCCGAGAGGCGCGAGACGATGGAGGAGGCCATCGATCTCCGGTTCGACCTCCGCAATTCACTCGTTCCGCTCGGAGAATTCGGGCGGGCCATCGACCACCTTCGCGAAGCCGAAATCCTCGCCAAGACTCTTGATGACCAACGTCGGCTCGGGCTGGTCTCCGACAACATGGCGGCCTATTTCTGGGTGACGGGAGAGCCGGAGTCTGCCCTTGAGTTCGGCCATCGCACCCTCGCCATTGCCGAGACCCTCGGGGATCTCCGCCTTCAGGCCGTGGCGGTTTGGCGGCTGGGCCGGGTCTACGAAGCCCTCGGTAACTATCCTCGCGCACTGGACTTCCTCAGAACGGCGGTGGCCGCCCTCGAAGGCGACCTCAGCCGCGAGCGGCTTGGCCAGATCGGCTTTCCGTCCGTCATTTCCCGCATGGGGTTGGTCAATTGCCTCAGCGAGCGGGGAGGGTTCACCGAGGGCCTCGCCAGGGGAGAAGAAGCCATCCGGATCGCTCAGGCAGTCGACAGCCCCTTCAGCCTGATTGGCGCGTATGACAGCGTCGGAGTGCTCCACCTCCGCAAAGGGGACTTCGGCAAGGCCATCCCCGTGCTTGAGCGTGGCCTTGCGCTCTGCCAGGTCGCGGACATTCGGACCTGGTTCCCCTGGGTCGCCTCGGCCTTGGGCTATGCGTATGCCCTGGGAGGGCGCGTCGCCGAGGGCCTGCTTCTTCTGGAGCAGGCCGTGGAGCGGGCCGCTTCCATCGGGCTAATGTCCTATCATTCGCTTCGGCTCGCCTGGCTGAGCGAGGCCCATCTGCTGGCCGGCCGGATAGATGAGGCGATCCAACTCGCCAGGCGGGCCCTCGATCTCTCCCGCGACCACAAGGAACGGGGAAGCCAGGCATATGCCCTCCGGCTCCTCGGCGAGGTCGCCTCGCATCGCGATCCGCCAGATGCCGGGAGGGCCGAAGACCACTACCGCCAGGCCCTCGCCCGGGCGGAGGAGCTCGGGATGCGCCTGCTCGTGGCACACTGCCACTTCGGCCTCGGCTCCCTGTATGGCCAGATGGGACGGGCGGAGCAGGCACGCACCGAGCTGTCCGCCGCCATCGAGTTGTACCGTGTCATGGAGATGCCGTTCTGGCTGACTCGCGCGGAGGCCGCGCTGGCGAATATGGGATGATCACATTTCGCTAGAGTCCCGTCTCAGGGGAAAATGGGGTGGCGGTTCAACGGGTGCTGCGGGTGCGGCGCGCGGGATGGGGGGGGAGGGATCTTCATGAAGCTGGTCACCATGTGCACCCCGGAGGGGGGCAAGGAGCGCGAGACCGTCGGCGCGGTGCTCGCGGGCGAGCGCGTGCTGGACCTGGCCGGTGCTTCGGCCGCCATTCCGCCCGACATGGTGCTCTTCCTGGAAGGGGGGAAGCCCATGCTGGAGGCGGCGGCCGCCCTGTGCCGGGAGGCCGAGGGGGGAGGAGGCGCCGCGCACGTGCGGCCCCTGAGCGCCGTCCGCCTGCGGGCGCCCGTCCCTCGGCCGCGGAAATTCCTCCACACGGGGGTCAACTTCAAGGCGCACCTGGAGGAGGCCGGCCGCAAGCCGCCGCCGCAGATCCCCGGCGCCCCCCGCTTCAGCTCGACCATCGTCGGCCCCGACGAACCCGTGGTCTATCCCACCATCACCGAACAGCTCGACGCCGAGGCCGAGATCGCCATTGTCATCGGGACGCGCTGCAAGAACGTGCCCAGGGAGGAGGCCTTCGAGGTCATCGCCGGCTACACCCTCTACAACGACATCCCCGCCCGCGACATCCAACGGGATGAGAAGCGCGGGGGGTTGCTCCTGGGGAAGAACCTG
>JBHIBR010000160.1:0-5072 GCA_046759145.1 Nitrospinota bacterium
CTCCAGGCCGCGGGCGGTCCCCACGAAGAGCACCCCTCGGTCGGGCGTCTGAGCAAGCCAGGCGCGGGCCACGGCTACACCGGGGAAAAGGGGTCCCCCCGTCCCTCCCCCGGCCACCAGGAGCCTCACGACGCCGCCCTCCCCTCGTTCGGTGGACCGACGTTCGGTGGACCGACGGGGCGGAACTCGGGCCCTGAGCGCGCGCTCACGCTCAGAAGCAGGCCCACCGCGGCCAGGGCGAACCAGAGGGAGGAGCCCCCCTGGCTCACGAAGGGCAGGGGGAGGCCCTTGGTGGGGAGGAAACCCACCACCACCCCTATGTGGAGGAGGGCCTGGAGCCCCACCATGAGAGTGAGGCCCGCCGCCAGGTGAGCCCCGAACGGGTCCGGCGAGCGCAGGGCGAGACGAAAACCCCTCCAGCACAGGACGCACAAGGCCGCGAGGACGGCAATCGCCCCCACCATCCCGAGCTCCTCTCCGACTACGGCGTAGATGAAATCGGTGTGGGGCTCGGGCAGGTAGAAGAGCTTTTGCCTCCCCTCTCCCAGGCCCAGCCCCACCACTCCACCCCGGCCCAGGGCAAGGAGGGACTGGAGGATCTGGTATCCCGAATCCGAAGGGTCCGACCAGGGGTCGAGGAAGGCCAGTATGCGCCGCCTGCGGTAGGGCACGGTGAAGAGGGCGAAAAAGAGGGCCGGAGAGGCCAGGAGGAGGGTGCCCACCAAGTGCCGGAGGCGCGCGCCAGCGGCGAAGAAGAGGCCTCCCAGCGCTGCCGACATGAGGAGGGCGCTGCCGAGGTCGGGCTGGAGGGCGATGAGGAGGAGCGCGGCGCCCACCGGGACGGCTACCGGGAGGTAGCCCGAGGTAAACTCCCGGAGCCTCTCCCCCCTCCGGACCAGGGCTGCGCTCGCGAAGACCACCAGGGCGAGCTTCGCGAACTCGGCCGGCTGCATCACCGCAGGGCCGAGCTGGAGCCATCGGCGGGCGCCCCCTGCCGACCGGCCGAGACCCGGCAGAAAAACCGCCGCGAGGAGCAGGAGGGTCAAGGCGAGGAGCGGCAGGCTGAGGCGCTCGAGGCGGCGGTAGTCCATGCGGGCAGCCAGGAACATCGTGCCGAGCCCCGCCGCCGCGGCCAGCCCCTGGCGCTTCGCGAAGAGGTAAGGGTCGCCGTAGCGGTCGAGGGCGAGGAGCGCCCCGGCGCTGTTCACCATCACCAGGCCAAAAGCGGTCAGGGCGAGGGCGCATCCCAGCAGCGCGCGGTCAAAGGGAGGCGACTTCACAGGGCCGCCCTCACGGCAAGTCTCTCCACCGCCCCCCGGAAGCGTTCCCCCCGTTCCTCGTAGTCGCGGAACATGTCGAAGCTGGCGCAGGCGGGGGAGAGGAGCACCACCCAGCCCGGCCGCGCGGCCCCCTGGGCGGCGAGGACGGCTTCCTCCAGATCCCTCACCACCTGCAGGGGGACCTCTCCCTCGAAGAAAGCCCGGAAGCGCTCCCGAGCCTCGCCCAGGAGGATGAGGAGGCGCACCCGCTCGCGGACCGCCCGCCGCAGGGGCTCGAGGGAGCTCCCCTTGTCCGTCCCGCCCGCGATGAGGACCAGGGGCTCCTCGAAGCTCTCGATGCTCCGCAGCGTGGCCCCCACGTTGGTGCCTTTCGAGTCGTTCACGTAGGAGACGCCCGCGAGCCTCGCCACTTCCTCCAGCCGGTGGGGGAGCCCCCGGAAGGTGCGCGCCACGGCGGCAAGGGCGGAAGCGTCCGCGCCCAGAGCCCCCCCCGCCGCAAAGGCGGCCAGCAGGTTCTCCAGGTTGTGGACCCCCCGCAGGGCCACCTCCTCGGCGCGGCAGGGGAGGAGTTCTCCCCGCCCCGGGCCGGGCCGTACGACGATCTGAGAGCCCCGCCGGCCCACCGAACGTCGGTCCACCGAACGGAGGAAGGCGCCCTGCTCGAGCTCTTCGCGCAGGCTGAAGCCAAGGGGAAGGGAGGGAGGCCCTCCGGCGAGGAGGGGGGCAGTCCAGGGGTCGTCGGCGTTCAACACTTTGACGTCCTCCCCTCCCTGGCGGGCGAGGAGGCGGGCCTTGAGGGCCGCGTAGGCGGCGAGGTCGGGGTGGCGGTCGAGGTGGTCAGGGCTGACATTGGTGATCACCCCCACCCGGGGCCGGAGGGTGGGGGCCCACTCGAGCTGGAAGCTGCTCACCTCGGCCACCACGCAGTCGAGCCCCCCGGCTCGCTCCACCACGCCCACCAGCGGCCTGCCGATGTTGCCGCCCACCTCGACCCGGAACCCGGCCGCCCGCAGCACCTCCCCCAGAAGAACGGTGGTGGTGGTCTTCCCATTGGTGCCCGTGACCGCCACCAGGGGGATGGGCGAGAGGCGGTAGGCGAGCTCCAGCTCGCTGATGACCTCCGCCCCCGCCGCAAGGGCGATGCCGATGTAGGGGCTATCGGCTGGCACGCCCGGACTCACCACCAGGAGCTGGGCGCGGCGGAAGCTCTCCCCCCGGTGGCCCCCGAGCTCGAGGCTCACCCCTGCCGGGAGGCCCCCGTGCAGGCCCGGCAGCTCTGCCCCCCCGCGCAAGTCCGTCCCCACCACCCGCGCCCCCAGGCGCGCGAGGCAGGAGGCGGCGGCGCGGCCCGTGCGGGCCATGCCCATCACCAGGGCCCGCTTGCCCCGGAGCGCCTCCCGCCACTCTCTGTCCACGCTCACCTCAGCTTCAGGGTGCTCAGGCTCAGCAGCGCCAGCACCACCGCGATGATCCAGAAGCGCACGATCACCTTCGGCTCCTCCCACCCCTTCTCCTCGAAGTGGTGGTGCAGGGGAGCCATCCGGAAGATGCGCCGCCCCGTGAGCTTGAAGGAGACCACCTGGACGATGACCGAGAGGGTCTCGATGGCGAAGATGCCGCCGACGATGAAAAGGAGGAGCTCCTGCTTCGAGATGAGGGCCACCACGCCCAGCCCCCCGCCCAGGGCCAGGGCGCCCACGTCCCCCATGAAGACCTGGGCGGGGTAGGCGTTGAACCACAGAAAGCCCAGGCTTGCTCCCAGCATGGCGGCACACACCACCGCCAGCTCGCCCGCCCCCCTCACGTAGGCGATGTTGAGGTAGGAGGCGAACTGGGCGTTGCCGGCCACGTAGGTGATGATGAGGTAGGAGGCCGCGGCCACCATGAAGGGGCCGATGGCCAGACCGTCCAGGCCGTCGGTGAGGTTCACCCCGTTGGAGGTGGCCGTCACCACGATGGCGGCGAAGGGGATGTAGAGCCAGCCCAGCTCGGGCCGCAGCTCCTTGAAGAAGGGGAAGACCACCTGGGTGCGGATGGCCGGCTCCATCCCGTCCCAGTAAAGGACCGCCCCCACGCCCAGGCCTATGGCCGCCTGCCAGAAGAACTTCGTGCGCACCCGGAGGCCGTTCTTGTCCTTCAGGACCACCTTCCGGTAGTCGTCGGCAAACCCCAGCGCCCCGAAGGCGAGGGTGATGAGGAGGAAGATCCAGACGAAGCGGTTGGTGAGGTCCGCCCACAGGAGGGTGGGGAAGACGAGGGCAAGGAGGATCAGGAGCCCCCCCATGGTAGGCGTCCCCGACTTGCGGGAGTGGGAAAGGGGGCCGTCCGAGCGGATGGTCTCGTTGAGCTGGCGGGCCTTGAGGGCGCGGATGATCAGGGGGCCCAGGATGAGGCTGATGAGCAGGCCCGTCAGGATAGCGTAGGCGCTCCGGAAGGAGATGTAGCGGAAGACGTTGAAAGCCCCGAACACCCCGTGCAGGGGGAAGAAGATGTGGTAGAGCATCTCAGCCCCTCAGCTCCTCCACGGCCCGCTCCATGCGCATGCCGCGGGAGCCCTTGACGAGCACCCAATCCCCCGGCCGCCAGTGCCCCCGCACCCAGCGGGCAGCCTCCGGGCAGTCCGGGGCAGCGTGGACCCGCCCGGCGGGGAGTCCCTCCTCCCGGGCGGCCTCGGCGGCGAGGGCGGCGAGCCTCCCCACCCCCACGAGGAAGTCTGCGCCGTTCCCCTTGCGCGCCGCGAGGCGTCCCACCTCCCGGTGGGCCTCTTCGGCGAAGGAGCCCAGCTCCAGCATGTCGCCCAGGATGAGGAAGGCCCTCCCCCCTCCCTTCAGCTCTCCCAGCGCCTGGAGAGCGGAGGCCACCGAGCGGGGGTTCGCGTTGTAGGCGTCATTCAGCAGATGCACCCCGGCGCCCGGGAGCTCCTCCACCTCCATCCGCAGGGCGAGAGGCCGGGCGCGGGCGAGGCCCTGTGCCACCTCCGCCGCCGAGGCCCCCAGGAGCGAGGCGGCCGCAGCGGCGGCGAGGGCGTTCGAGACGTTGTGCCGGCCGAGGGCCTGGAGGCGCACCTCCTGGCGTGAGCCGCCCACGTGGAGGGTGAAGCGCGAGCCCCGGAGCCCCAGGAGCTCCACCTCCGTCGCCCGCACGTCCACCCCCTCCCCCTCGCCGAAGGTCACGGCGCGGCCCCCGGCCACCGGGGTGCCCGCCGGCACCCTGGCGGAGCGATAGAGCCAGTTCTTCTGACCCCCGGCAGGCGAGGGGGCCTCAGGGGAACGGGCTCTCCCGGAGTGCCCGATGGCACCTGCCCGGCGGCGGCGCTCGGCGAGAGAGAGGCACATGGGGTCGTCCCCATTCAGCACGGCCACCCCATCGGGGCCGAGAGTCTCGAGCAGCTCTCCCTTCGCCTCCCGCACCCCCTCCAGGTCGCCGAACCCCTCCAGGTGTGCGGGGCTCACGTTGGTGATGACCGCCAGCTGGGGCCCCGCCAGGGCCCCGAGGCGGCGGAGCTCTCCCGGCTCGCTCGCGCCGAGCTCGGCCACGGCGTAGCGGTGGGCCTCGCAGAGCCCGAACAGCGTGAGGGGGAGGCCTACCAGGTTGTTGAAGTTCCCGCTGGATTTGAGCACCTCGCCCCGCCCCCCCTCCTCCAGGATGGAGGCCAGCATCTCCTTCACGGTGGTCTTGCCGTTGCTACCCGTCACGGCGACCAGGGGGATGGGATGACGCCTCCGCCACCAGGAGGCGAGCTCCCCCAGCGCGGCGAGGGTATCCGGGACGCCCACCAGGAACCGGTCGTTT
>JBHIBR010000161.1:0-5057 GCA_046759145.1 Nitrospinota bacterium
GGCATCCCCCCGATGACGCCGGCTCGCGAGCGGTTCTCCATCCGCTTCTACATCCTCGCCATCCTGTTCCTCCTCTTCGACGTGGAGGTGGTGTTCCTCTTCCCGTGGGCGGTGGTGTACGGGTGGGTGGGGCTGTTCGGGTTCATCGAGATGATGCTCTTCATCGCGATCCTGCTGGTGGGCTACCTCTACGCCTGGCGCAAAGGGGCGCTGGAATGGGTGTAGCTGAGCGTCGTTTCGCCGAGAACTTCATCACCACCCGGCTGGACGGCCTGGTGAACTGGGCGCGGAAGTCCGCCCTTTGGCCCATGACCTTCGGCCTCGCCTGCTGCGCCATCGAGATGATGGCCACCGGGGCCTCCCGCTACGACCTGGACCGCTTCGGCGTCATCTTCCGGGCCACGCCCCGGCAGTCGGACGTGATGATCGTGGCGGGCACCCTGACCCACAAGATGGCGAGCGCGTTGCGGAAGGTCTACGACCAGATGCCCGAGCCGCGGTGGGTCATCGCCATGGGCAACTGCGCCACCTGCGGGGGCCCCTACAACAACTACGCGGTGGTCCAGGGGGTGGACGAGATCGTCCCCGTGGACGTCTACGTCCCGGGCTGTCCGCCCCGCCCCGAGAGCCTGATGTGGGGGATCATGCAGCTCCAGAAGAAGATCGAGCACGACCGCTACCTGCGGAAGTGAACCACATGGCGGAGCCGGAGGCGCCCGCCCCCGAGGCGGGCCAGGGGGGGCCAGAGGGGAAGGGGAGAGAGCCCTCGGGAGCTGTGCCCGGGGAGGACGTGGTGAGGGCCTTGGCGGAGGCGGCCCCCGGGGCCCTTGAGGAGCGCTACGACTTCAAGGGCCGCGAGGACGAGGTCACCCTCCTCATCCGCCGGGCGGAGATCGTCCGGGTCTGCCAGTACCTGAAGGAGGCGCCCCCCTTTCAGTTCGATTTCCTCACCGACCTGTGCGGGGCGCACTACCTTGATGAGGAGCGGCCCTTCCAGGTGGTCTACCACCTTTACTCTTTCCCCCACAATCGGCGGCTCCGCCTCAAGGTGAAGGTGGGGGAGGATGAGCCCGTCCCCTCCCTGACCGGCGTGTGGGGGTCGGCCAACTGGTTCGAGCGGGAGGCCTACGACCTCTTCGGCATCCGCTTCCAGGGGCACCCGGACCTCCGGCGCATCCTCATGCCGCCCGACTGGCCCACCCACCCCCTGCGGAAGGACTACCCCTTGGCGGGGATGGGCGAGCGCGTCTACACCAAACCCAGGCGGAAGGGGATCGGCGAGTAACCCTGGGCGGCCGGTCGGCCCGGGGGCCCCGGCCGCGGGAAGGGCGTGCCATGTTCGAAGTCGAGGCTCCGAGTCGGGTCGAGACTCAGCGGGTGTTCCCCGACACGGAGGAGCTGGTCCTCAACATGGGCCCGCAGCACCCCTCCACCCACGGGGTGCTGCGCTGCATCCTGAAGCTCGAGGGCGAGCGCGCGGTGGGCTGCGACGTGGACATAGGCTACCTCCACCGGGGGACGGAGAAGATCGGGGAGAACATCACCTACACCATGTTCATCCCCTATACCGACCGGTTGGACTACATCGCCGCCCCCTCCAACAACCTCGCCTGGGTGACCACGGTGGAGAAGATCTGCGGCTTCGAGGTCCCTCCCCGGGGCCAGTACCTGCGCTGTGTGGTGGCCGAGCTGAGCCGCATCGCCTCCCACCTGCTCTGGCTGGCCACCCACGCCCTCGACATCGGCGCCATGACCGTCTTCCTGTGGGCTTTCCGGGAGCGGGAGATGGTGCTGGACCTCTTCGAGATGGCCTTCGGGGGGCGCCTCACGGTGAACGCCTTCCGGGTGGGCGGGATGTACCAGGACGTCCCTCCCGCCTTCCTCGAGAAGTGCCGGGGGTTCACCGACATCTTCCCCGACCGCGTCCGGGACTACGAGGCCCTCCTGACCGAGAACCGCATCTGGCTCAACCGCACCCGGGGGGTGGGGGTGATCTCCGCCGAGGACGCCATCAACCTGGGCCTCACGGGGCCGAACCTTCGCGCCTCGGGGGTGGAGTGGGACATCCGCCGCGCGCGGCCCTACGCCGCCTACCCCGAGCTGGAGTTCGTGGTGCCCATCGGGCGGAACGGGGACGTGTACGACCGCTACCTGGTCCGCGTGGAGGAGCTCCGCCAGAGCAACCGCATCATCCGCCAGTGCCTGGACAACCTCCCCGAGGGGCCGATCTCCTGCAAGACGCCCCGCACCCTGAAGGCCCCGCCGGGGGAGGTCTACCACAGCATCGAGAACCCCAAGGGGGAACTGGGCTTCTACCTGGTGAGCGACGGCTCCGAGACGCCCTACCGGGTGAGGATCCGCCCGCCCTCCTTCGTCAGCCTGGGGGCCCTGGCCAAGATGGTCCAGGGGGCGCTGGTGGCCGACGTGGTTGCCATCATCGGGAGCATCGACATCGTGTTGGGCGAGAGCGACCGCTAGGGGCGGGGGCCGTGGAGATCGCCATCGAGGTGGGGGTCGCCCTGGTGAAGATCGCCCTGGTGCTGGGGGCGGTCTCGCTGGTGGTGGCCTACCTGACCTACCTGGAGCGGAAGATCATCGGCCACATCCAGGTCCGCCTGGGGCCCATGCGGGTGGGCTGGCACGGGCTGCTGCAGCCCATCGCGGACGGCCTCAAGCTCCTCCTCAAGGAGGACATCATCCCCGCCCAGGCGGACAGGGCCGTCTTCCTCCTCGCGCCCATCGTCGTGCTCGTGCCCGCCTTCGTGGTCTACGCGGTCATCCCCTTCAGCGCCACCTTCTACATCACCCAGCTCAACATCGGGCTCCTCTTCATCGTCGCGGTGAGTTCGCTGGGGGTGTTCGGCATCGTCATGGCGGGGTGGGCTTCGGGCAGCAAGTACAGCCTGCTGGGCGCCTTCCGGAGCGCCGCCCAGATGCTGAGCTACGAGATCTTCCTGGGCTTCGCCCTCATCGGCCCCATCATGCTCGCGGGCACCCTGAACATGCAGGGGATCGTGGACGCCCAGAGGGGGATGTGGTTCGTCGTCTACCAGCCCCTGGCCTTCCTCCTGTTCTTCGCGGCGGGCCTGGCGGAGACGAACCGGATCCCCTTCGACCTCCCCGAGGCGGAGACCGAGCTCGTGGCGGGCTTCCACACCGAGTACAGCGGGATGAAGTTCGCCTTCTTCTTCCTGGCCGAGTACGCCAACATCATGGTGGTGAGCTCGGTGGCGGCGGTGGTCTTCTGGGGCGGCTGGCTGGGGCCCGCCCTGCCGGGCTTCTTCTGGTTCGCCCTGAAGGTGGCGGTCTTCGTGTTCATCTTCATCTGGATGCGGGGGACGCTCCCCCGGCTGCGCTACGACCAGCTCATGGCCATGGGGTGGAAGGTGATGTTCCCCCTGGCCCTTTTGAACATCTTCCTCACGGGCATCGTGAAGTACCTCTTCCTCTAGGCGGAGGCGGCGTGGAGGCGCTCTTCTTCTACGTGTTCGGGGCGGGGACGGTGGCGGCCGCCCTCCTCGTTGTGAGCCGCAAGAACGTGATCCACGCCGCCCTGTTCCTGGTGCTCACCTTCTTCTTCGTCGCCGGCCTCTACGTGCTCCTGAACGCGGAGTTCCTGGCGGCCGTCCAGGTGCTCATCTACGCGGGGGGCATCATGGTGCTCTACCTCTTCACCGTGATGCTCATGAACGTGGACGTGGCGGGACGGCTGCGCCAGTGGCACCGCCAGGGGCCCCTGGCCCTGCTGGTGACGGGCCTCCTGGGGGCGGAGTTCCTCGTTGTGCTGGCGACCGTGCAGGTATCCCCGGTGGGGGAGCCGTTCCCCCCGGCGGGGACCACCCCCCCTACCGGCGGGAACGTCGAGGCCTTCGGCTCGCTGCTCTACACGAAATTCCTCTTCCCCTTCGAGGTGGCCTCCATGCTCCTGCTGGCGGCCATGATCGGCGCCATCGTGCTGGCGAAGCGGGATATCGAGCGCTAGGGAGGGCTCGCCCTTGGTCCCCCTCTCCCACTATCTCATCCTGAGCGGCATCCTCTTCCTCATCGGCGCGGGCGGCGTCCTCATGCGGCGCAACGCCATCATCATCCTGATGAGCATCGAGCTCGAGCTCAACGCGGTGAACATCGCCCTCATCGCCTTCTCGCGCGAGCTGGGCAACCTCACGGGCCAGGTGTTCGCCATCTTCGTCATCACCGTGGCGGCGGCCGAGGCGGCGGTGGGCCTCGCCATCATCATCGCCCTCAACCGGGAGCGGCCCATCATCAACGTGGACGAGGTGAACCTCTTGAAGTGGTGAGCCGCCGAGGGGAGACCTCGGCGCCGGAGGCAGGATGCTCGACTACGTCTGGCTCATCCCCGCCTTCCCCGCCCTGGGGGTGCTGGTGAACGGCCTCCTGGGCTACCGCTACGTGCGGGATCGGGCGGGCTACGTGGGGGTGGCGGCCACGGGGCTCTCCCTCCTTGTGACGCTGGCCCTCGCCGCCGAGGTGGTCTTCGGGGGCGTGCGGGGGAGGGTGACCCTGTGGAGCTGGGTGGCGGCGGGGGACTTCGAGGCGAAGGTCTCCTTCCTGGTGGACCCCCTCTCCACCGTGATGCTCCTGGTGGTGGCGGGCGTGGGGTTCATCATCCACGTCTACTCCGTGGGCTACATGCGGGGCGACCCGGGCTATCCCCGTTTCTTCTGCTACCTGAACCTCTTCATGGTGGCCATGCTCGTGCTCGTCCTGGCCGACAACTACCTCCTCATGTTCGTCGGCTGGGAGGGGGTGGGGCTCTGCAGCTATCTCCTCATCGGCTACTGGTACGAGCGCAAGAGCGCCTCGGACGCGGGCAACAAGGCCTTCATCGTGAACCGCATCGGGGACGCGGGTTTCCTCCTGGGCCTCTTCCTGATGTGGACGACGTTCGGGACGCTGGAGTTCGCTCCCGTCTTCTCCCGGGCCGGGGAGGTTGCGCCCGCCCTGGTGACGGCGGTGGCGGTCCTCCTCTTCGTCGGGGCCATCGGCAAGAGCGCCCAGCTCCCCCTCTACGTGTGGCTCCCCGACGCCATGGAGGG
>JBHIBR010000162.1:0-5052 GCA_046759145.1 Nitrospinota bacterium
AACAGCCTCTCGGGCGCAGCCGCCGCGGCCACCCTCGCCGTAGCGGCAGCCTTCCCGATTGCCTACCTGCGCGTCCGCGAGCCGCGCCCACTACACAATTTCTTCCTACGCGCGAGCTACGCCGGCTACGTGCTGCCCGGGCCCATCGTCGCCCTGGGGGTGATCTTCTTCATGCTCCACCTTTTCCCGCCCTTCTACGGCACGGTGGCGGCTCTCGTCCTGGCCTATGTGGTGCGCTTCCTGCCCCAGTGCCTCCAGGCGGAGGAGGCCTCGCTGGAGCAGGTGAGCCCCTCCATCGAGGAGGCCGGCCGCTCCTGCGGGGCTCCGTTCGGGCGGGTGTTGCGGAAGGTCACGCTGCCGCTCATCGCGCCCGGGCTGCTGACCGGATGGGTATTGGTGTTCGTCCACGCCATGCGCGAGCTGCCCGCAACTCTGCTGCTGCGGCCAGTCGGGTTCGACACGCTCGCGGTGCGGATCTGGATCGAGACCAGCGAGGAGTTCTACTCCATGGCTTCGCCGGGGGCGTTGATGCTCATCCTGGTCACGCTGCCCCTCCTCGCCCTGGTGTTGTCCCGAGGCGCTGGTTCGCTTGGAGTCCGGAGGCCTGCGTGAGCCCGGTACTGGAACTGCGAGAAGTGAGCAAACATTTCCAAAGGGGCCATCCGGTGGTGTGCGGCCTCTCCTTCTCGATCCCGCCCGGGGAGATCGTCTGCTTTCTGGGACCCAGCGGCGCGGGGAAAACGACCACCCTTCGCCTCATCGCTGGCTTCGAGGTACCCGAGGAGGGAACCATCCAGGTCGGCGCTCGGAGGGTGGCCGGGCCCGGCACCTTCATCCCCCCCGAGGGGCGGGGCGTGGGGATGGTCTTCCAGGACTACGCCCTTTTCCCCCACCTCTCGGTTGCCGAGAACGTCGCTTTTGGGCTCTGGCGTCTCGACCCGGCGGAGCGGTCCCGGTGCGTCGAGGAGATGCTGGAGATTGTGGGGCTCACCCCCTATGCCAACCGCTACCCCCATGAGCTCTCCGGCGGCCAGCAGCAGCGCGTGGCGCTGGCCCGAGCCCTGGCGCCTCGCCCCTCCCTCGTTCTGCTGGATGAACCCTTCAGCAACCTGGATGCGCACCTCCGCGCCCAGATGCTCCAGGAGGCGAACTCCATCCTTCGGTCGCAGCAAATTACGGCTATCCTGGTCATCCACGACCAGGAAGATGCTCTGATGGTGGCCGACCGAGTGGGAATCCTCCACGAGGGCAGGCTGGAGCAGCTCGCCCCGCCCGAGGAGGTCTACCGAAGGCCAGCCAGCCGGTTTGTGGCCGGCTTCTTGGGGAAGGCGGACTTCTTGCCGGGCCGGGTCATGCACGAGGGCGTGGCCACCGAGATCGGCCTCTTCCCCAACGCCGACGGCCTTCGCCTCGGGGCTCGGGTGGAGGTGATGGTGCGGCCCGACGAGGTCGAGCTCATCCCCGACAACCGGAGCAGCGCCCTTGTGGTGTCGCGGCATTTCCGGGGGTCGGGGGACCTCCTCTGCGTTCAGCTCCCCTCCGGGGCGCGGGTGCACAGCCTTCAGCCCCCGAGCCTGAAGATGGAGCCCGGACACCGCGTCCAGGTCGTGCCTGTGCCGACGCGCCCGGTCGTCTTCCCAGCCGCTGGGGAAGGACCTCTCGGAACTCCTCACCCTCACTCATCCCGGTAGGGGCGCACCCCCTCCTCGTCGAAATCGAGCCCCAGGCCCGGCCTGTCGGGGATGCGGGTGACGCCCCGTTCGGGGAGGGGGGGCTCTTTGAACAGCTTCCCGGCCAGGCCCGCCGGCTCCAGGTGGTACTCCACCCTCCAGCCGTTTGCCACCCCCGCTGCGAGGTGCATGTTGAGGTGGGGCCAGCCGTGGGTGGCGATGGGGAGGTTGTAGGCCTGGGCCAGGTGGGCCACCTTGAGCCCCTCGGTGTATCCCCCGACGAAGACCACGTCGGGCTGGGCGATGTCCACCGCCCCGCTCGCGATGAGGTCCCGGTGCCGCCAGCGCATCCCCTCCTGCTGGCCGGCGGCGATGGGGATGGAGGTGGAGGCCCGCAGGGCCACCAGGTCCTTGATGTCGTTGCCGTGGACGGGCTCCTCGAACCACTTCACCCCGTAGGGCTCGCACAGCCGGGCGAGCTCGCGCGCCTGCAGGAAGTGGAAGAGGTGGTTGGCGTCCATCATGATCTCCACCCCCTCCCCCACCGCCTCCCGCACCGCCCGCACCCGGGCGGCGTCCTCGGGGACGTTCTGGGAGTCGTCCACGCACACCTTCATCTTGAGCTTGTCCCAGCCCGCGCGGACGAGCTCCGCCGCCAGCTCGGCGAGGGTCTCCCGGTCGTACTCGAGCATCCCGAAGGTGCAGTAGGTGGTGACCTCGGCGGAGTACCCGCCCAGGAGCCGGTACACGGGCTGGCCCAGGGTCTTCCCCTTGAGGTCCCACAGCGCGATGTCGGCGGCGCTCAGGGCGGCCGTCCACACCCCGGTCATGCGCCTCTGGTTGTACTTCCAGAAAAGCTCCTCCCAGATGCGCTCGGTGGCGAGGGGGTCCCTCCCGACGAGGTAGGGGCCGATCTCCCGCCGGATGTTCTCCCGGCAAGCGAAGCGGTCCACCCTGTGGGTGCATCCCACCCCCGTGAGCCCCTCCTCGGTGCGGATGCGGCACACCACGGCGTCCGACATGACGGGTTCGGCGAAGCGGGGGAGCTCCACGGGGACGAGGTAGGAATCCGCCTCCACACTGGCGATCTTCACAGAGAGACTCCTCCTCAGAGAGCCCGCAAGCCCTTCCACAGCAACAGCAGGGCCATGAGCGCGACGAGGGCGGCCAGGATGCGGGCGATGGTCACACCCCCCAGGCTGTGGGAGAGGCGGGCGCCCAGCGGAGCCCCCACCATGACGCCCGCCGCGAGCAGCACGGCCACCAGGCCCAGGGAGCGCAGGTGGCCGGCAGAGAGGTGCACCAGGACGGCGGTCGAGATCATGAGCATCTGGACGAAGATGGCGGTGGCCGTCCCCACGTGGACCGGAAAGCCGAAGAAGCGGATGAAGAGGGGCGTGATGATGGGCCCCCCTCCGATCCCGAAGAAGGCGGGGAAGAATCCCACCCCCGCCATCACGGCCGCCCCCATCCTCTCCCGCACGGCGTATGTATACACCCTTCCCCGCGCGTCCCGCAGCCGCCGCATCCCCCGGGGTGCGGAAGCCCCTGCGGCAACCACAGGTTCTTTGAGCTTCGGGGGCCGGAAGGCGAGGGCCGCCATCCCGAGCAGGAGCAGACCGAAAGCCAGGTCGAAGAAGCCCCTTCCCACCTGGCTGTTGACCACCACGCCCAGCACCGCACCCGGCAATGCCGCGCAGCCGAACAGCAGCCCGCTCCTCAGGTCGACCCGCCGCAGGCGCGCGTAAGCCCCCGTGCTGACAATCAAGTTGATGCACACCACCGTCAGGGAGGTCGCCGTCACCAGGGAAGCCGCCTCCCGGGGCATGAGGAAGAGGAGCACAGGCGTGAGGATGAAGCCCCCCCCCGCTCCTACCAGCGCGCCGATCACTCCCACCGCGAGGCCGAGCAAGAGGAACCCGAGCACCCACATTCCCCTGGCCCTCTCCCTCCGTTCCGGAACTGCTCCGGCGGGACCGAGCGTCCCACCGCCCTTGCCGTCCGCCGGCCGGAAGCCTGCCCAGCCCACCAGCCGTCGCATCCCTTGTAGGGGGCCACCTTCCCGGCGTCAACCGGCGCGCGCGCCTTGATCGGCCTCGGAGGCCGATGCTAGAGTGATTTAAATGGTGAGGCTTCTGACTCGTCGGGGGAGGAAGCTTTGCGGTCCGACAACATCCCGCTCCTGCCCACTCTCCGCGTGGGGAGCTACGCAAACCCGAGCAGATTGAACCACACCGCCCGCTGGCTCGCCTTCGGTAAGATGTGCGCCCTGGTGGAAGGGGCCCGTCGCGTGCGCCAGGAGCTCGCCGGCTAGGGGGCGGCCGAAAACCCATGATGCGCGTGGACGTCCAGACCCACGTCCTGCCCCTGCCCTATCTGGAGGCGCTGGAAGGACGCAAGGGTTTCCCCTCCGCCTTCCGGGAGGGGGGGAAGTGGCGGGTGCGCGCCGGCCCCCACATGACCCTCCCCGTGTCGGAAGGGCTCCTGGACCCGGAGGAGAAGCTCCGGGCGATGGACGCGGCCGGGGTGGATGTGTCCCTGCTGAGCCTCAACATCCCCGGGCCCGAGGGTGTGGAGGGGGAGGAGGGCGAGCGCCTGGCGCGGCTCGCCAACGAGGCCCTCGCCGAGGTCTGCTCCCGCCACCCGGACCGCTTCTGGGGCCTCGCGAGCCTCGCCTGCCAGCAGCCAGACCGCTCGCTCCGGGAGCTCGACCGCTGCGTGCGGAACCTCGACTTTCGGGGCCTTCAGCTCTTCAGCAACATCGCCGGCCACCCCCTCGACCACCCCTCCTTCGAGCGCTTCTACAAGCGGCTGTGCGAGCTGGACATCCCTCTCGTGCTGCATCCCGCCTACCCGGTGATGGCGGACGCCATGGCGGATCACCAGCTCATCCCCACCGTGGGCTTCATGTTCGACACCACCCTGGCCGCCCTTCGCCTCATCCAGAGTGGGGTGCTGGAGCGCTACCCCTCGCTCCGGGTGGTGCTCCCCCACGGGGGCAGCACCCTTCCCTACCTCCTGGGCCGCATCGACTACCTCTCGGAGCGCCACCCCGGCGCGCGGGCCCACATCGGCGAGGCGCCGAGCGCCTACTTCGCCCGTTTCTACGTGGATTCGGTCACCTCCTCCCGGGCGGCGCTCGAGTACTGCCTGCAACAGGTGGGGCCCGGGCGCCTGCTCTTCGCCAGCGACCACCCCTGGGTGCCCCTCAGCCTGGCGGTGGAGCTGGTCGAGGGGCTGCCTCTTGGGGAGGGCGAGCGGAGGGCCGTCTTCGGCGAGACGGCGGCGAAGCTCTTCCGAGGGATGCGGTAGGGGGGGAGGCCTAAGTGTGAAATCTAAATAGGTTGTTCATCCGGGCTGAGCTCTGGTAACTGGTGGGTGC
>JBHIBR010000163.1:0-5013 GCA_046759145.1 Nitrospinota bacterium
CTCTACGAGGACCACCATCCAGAAGTTCTCGGCGGGCCGCACGATGCTCCTGCGTCGCGCGCCGTCGAAGAAGATGGCCCGCTCCACCTCCGACTCGGTCTCCTCCTCGGTGAGCCGGTACCAGCGGGATTCTCCCTTCTCCAGGATCGCCGCCCCGAGCTTGGCGATGCGCGCCCCCAGGGGCCCCGCGCCCGCCGCCAGGGTGCGTGCGCTCTTCTCGTCCCGCACCAGGAAGGCCCTGGCCCTCACCTCTCGTTTCATTCGCTCGTAGTAATCCTGGACCTCGGCGGCGGTCACCTTGATCTGCCTGGCGAACTCCTCCTCCTTGCGCCGCATGAGATTCTTCAACAGCGCCTGCTCCCAGAAGCGCTCGATGACCCGCATGAACTCCTTCCCCTTGTCCAGGTCGAGCCGCACAGCCTCCTGGAGGAGGAGCTTCTTTTGGATGATCTCTTCCAGGAACTGCTCGCGGGCGTACATCTGTTCGAGTTCGGGCCGGTAGCCGATGCCCGCGTTCTTTACCTCCTCCCGGAAGTCCTCGGTCGAGAGGTAGTAGCTGTTGATCCGGGCGACCGTCGGGCTCGAGTCGCCCCCTCTGCCACAGCCCTGCGCGCTCAGGAGGATCCACCCCATCCCGCCTGCGACAGCCAGGCAGCGCAGAAGGAAACCCCCACGCCTTCTCATGTTTCCCACCTCCTGTCGCCAGGACCTCGGCCCCCGCCGGCCTGAGGCCGCTGCGCGCTCTGGCCGACACGGCTCACCCTCACCGAAGCTCCCAGGCTGAGAAGGGCCTCCTCGCGGGCGGCACGCCCTTTTTCCCTTCCGGAGGGGAGAGCCGGATCCCCCAATGCCCTTTGAAAGTCAGTGTATGATACGGACCCGCCGCCCGGGTGTCAAAGGTGAAACGAGGCGAGACGGGAGCCACCCGGGGAGGCTTTCCACCCGGCCCTGGGGGCCACATGCCGGCAGCGGTTCTGCGGGAAGTGGAAGGAGGCGAGGGCGGGGCCCTCTCTATCGCGCCCCGGCCCGGGCGGCCTGGCGGGGGCGCAGGAGTGTTTCGATGAGCGCGGTGGCCTCTGGGGACGCCCACTCCCGCGGACCCGGCACTCTGCCCACCAACTCCCCCTTGCGGCTGATGAGGAGGCTCACCGGCAGCCCCCTCCCGCGGAGGCGGCGGAAGGTCTTTTGCTCCGGGTCGAGCAGGACAGGGAAGGTGATGCCCAACCTCCGGACGAAGGGGCGAACCACCCCCTCCCCCTGGCGGTCGATAGAGATGGCCACCACCTCGAAGGGATGTCCCCGGAAGCGCTGGCGCAGTTTCTCGAGGGAGGGCATCTCGGCGATACAGGGCGGACACCATGTGGCCCAGAAGTTCACGAGGACGACCCTTCCCCGAAGGTCGGCGAGGCGCAGCGTGCCCCCGCTCAGCGCGGGCAGGGCGAACTCCGGGGCGGGCGTCCGCCTGCGGGGGGCGAGCACCCCCATCGCCTCAAAGAGCTCCCTCTGCCCCGCGGCCCCGACCCCTCCGGCAAGGGCGAGCCCGAGAAGGACTATCAGGAGGAACCATCCGCATAGGCGTTGAACTCTCATCTTAGGTCTCCCCCCACATGCGGAGGCGGCGAAGGAGAGCCGGCATCCGTATAGGATAACATCTCCCCGGGGAGACCTATGCCCCTGCGCCGTGAGCGCGAGCCGGGGCGCTTGAGGGCCGGGGGCATGCGGTTTGAGGAGCATCCTTTTTCAAGGCGGAAACGGAGGGTAGGCGTATCTCTCTGCCGAGAGGGTTTCCAGGCCGTTGCACCGATGGATTGGACCCTCCCGGGAGGTCCCCCCTCTGCCTCGAGGTTGACGCCGGGGCAAGTTCCCGATAGAAGGGGGTGTAAGAAGCGGGCCCCCCAAAGGGGGCCCCGATCGTACTTTCCCTTCGAGAACGAGCCTCGCCGTGCGCGGGTATGCCCTCCGCCGCTGCCTGCAGTCCCTCGTGGTGCTCAAGGGCATCTTGGTGATCGTCTTCCTCGTCCTCCACGTCACGGGTGACCCCGCCATGATGCTGCTCCCCCCCGACGCCGACGAGGAGGCATACCGCATCCTGCGGCAGCAGCTCGGTCTCGACCAGCCGCTGGTGGTCCAGTACGGGCGCTTCTTCTGGAAGGTGTTGCAGGGGGACTTCGGGAACTCCCTCGTTCACGAGGTCCCCGCCCTCCCGCTGGTGCTCGCCCACCTGCCCGCCACGGTGGAGCTGGCTCTGGCGGCGCTGCTGGTGGCGCTCGTCATCGCCCTCCCTGCGGGCGTGATCGCGGCGGCCAAGCGCGACAGCCCCTATGACCACGCCAGCATGGGGGTGGCCCTCTTCGGCCAGTCGGTGCCCAACTTCTGGATGGGCCTGATGCTCATCCTCTTCTTGTCCCTCTATCTCGACCTCTTCCCCACCTCGGGCCGGGGGACGCTCCGGCACCTGGCCCTGCCCGCCCTCACGGCAGGCCTCTATGCCACTGCCCGGATCACGCGCTTGGTGCGCTCCGGGATGCTCGAGGTCTTGAACCAGGACTACATACGCACCGCCCGCAGCAAGGGTCTCGCCGAGGGGGGAGTGGTGATGCACCACGCCCTCAAGAACGCCTCCATCCCCGTGGTGACGCTCGTGGGGCTCGAGCTCGGCATCCTCCTGGGGGGCACGGTGGTGACCGAGACCGTGTTCGCCTGGCCGGGGGTGGGGCGCCTGGCGGTGCAGTCCATCCACGACAGCGACTACCCCGTGGTGGAGGCCGTCGTGTTCGTGCTGGCGTTCTTCTTCGTGTTCATCAACCTGGCGGTGGACCTCCTCTACGCCTACCTGGATCCCCGGATCCGCTACGAGTGAGAGCGCCATGGCCCGCGCCGAGACGCTGAGAGCTCCAGGCCTGGAGGAGGTGCTCCCGGCCCCCTCCTTCTGGCGGGTGGCCCTGAGGAGCCTCCTCCGGCGAAGGCCCGCCCTTCTGGGCCTCTTCCTCGTGGTGGCGGTCATCATCTGTGCGCTCTTCGCTCCCTGGCTCGCCCCCTATGACCCCGTGGCCCAGGACGCGAGCCGCTACCTCAAGCCCCCGGGCTGGAGCCCGGGCGGGGGAGCGACGCCCCACTGGCTGGGGACCGACTTCGTCGGCCGGGACATCCTGAGCCGGGTCATCTTCGGGGCGCGCGTCTCGCTCGCGGTGGGCCTCGCGGCGGTGGTGCTGAGCGCCCTCATCGGCCTGTCGGTGGCCCTCGTGGCGGGCTACTACGGGGGCTGGGTGGACGCCGTCCTGAGCCGCCTCGTCGACATCGCCCTGGCCTTCCCCTTCATCCTGCTCGCCCTCTCCATCGTGGCGATGCTGGGACCTGCCCTGGGCAACGTCATCCTGGCCATCTCGCTCCGCACCTGGATCGTTTACGCCCGGGTGATCCGCGGCGTGGTGCTCTCGCTGCGGGAGCAGGAGTTCGTCCAGGGGGCCCGGGCGGCGGGTTGCCGCACCCCTTACATCCTGCTCGTCCACATCCTCCCGAACGTGCTGCCCCCAGCGGTGGTCATCGCCACCCTTTACCTGGGGCGGATGATCGTCATCGAGTCCGCCTTGAGCTTCCTGGGCCTCGGGGTCCCCCCGCCCACGCCCACCTGGGGAGGCATGCTGGCCGAGGGGCGTTCCTACATCGACACCGCCTGGTGGCTCGCCCTCTTCCCCGGCCTGGCCATCATGTGCACAGTCCTCGGGGCGAACCTCCTGGGGGACTGGCTGCGCGACGTCCTCGACCCCCGCTTGAAGGGGGCGATGTAGGGCCGGTCCCGGGGCCGTAGCCGCTCCCCAGCGCCCCGGCAGTTGCCGCCCACGGGCGCGGAGGCCAGCCGGAGGATCAGGTCCCCCGCAGGCGCGGGTCAAGGGCGTCCCGCAGCGAGTCCCCGAACACGTTGAAGGCGAACACAGCCAGGCTGATGGCGAGCCCGGGGAAGATGGGCACCCAGGGGGCGCTCTCGGCGTACTCCTCCGCCCCGCCCTGGAGCATGAGCCCCCAGGCGGGGATGGGCTCCTGCACCCCCAGGCCGAGGAAGGAGAGGGAGGCCTCCAGGAGGATGGCCTGGCCGAGGAAGGCCGTGAGCATGATGAGGTAGGGGGCCATGACGTTCGGCAGCATGTGGCGGAAGATGATGCGCAGGTGGCTGCTGGCGAGGGCGCGGGCGGCCTCCACATAGGGGATCTCGCGGATGGCGAGAGCGCTCGAGCGCACCACCCGGGCGCAGCGGGGCACCATGGGCACCGTGATGGCCATGATGACGTTGAACACGCCCGTCCCGAGGATCGAGACGACAGCAAGGGCCAGGATGATCAGGGGGAAGGAGATCAGCATGTCTACCAACCGCTGGACGATCAGGTCGGTCCGACCCCCGAAATAGGCGCTCGCCACCCCGATGAACAGGCCCAGGGTGGCCCCCAGGAAGGCGGCTCCGAAGCCCACCAGCAGAGCGGTGCGGGAGCCGTAGATGATGCGGGAGAGGATGTCCCGCCCGTGGTCGTCGGTGCCGAACCAGTATTCGGTGCCGGGGGGTGTGAACTGCGCCTCGTAGGAGACGGCCAGGGGGTCCCGGGGCGCGAGGTACGGGCCCACGAGGGCCACCGCCAGCATGAAGAGCACGATCACCGCCCCGCAGGCCCCCAGGGGCCTCTGCCGCACGAAGGTCCAGATGGCTTGGGCCCAGGCCCGGGGGCGGCCCACCTCCTGCGCGGCAACGGCGGCCTCAGCCGAGATATCCGTAACAGCCATCGCACCCACTCACTGGTAGCGGATCCGCGGGTCGAACAAGGCGTAGAGGATGTCCACGATGAAGTTGGTGAGGATGAACACGAAGGCCACCAGCATCACGAGGGCCTGGATCATGGTGTAGTCCCGGCGGGTCACGGAGGAGACGAAGAGCTTGCCCAGGCCGTTCAGGTTGAAGACCTGCTCGGTCACCACAAGCCCCCCCAGGAGGAAGGCGAACTCGATCCCGATGACGGTGATGACGGG
>JBHIBR010000164.1:0-5009 GCA_046759145.1 Nitrospinota bacterium
GTCCATCTCGCCTGCGCCCTCACCGTGCTGAAAAGGGTTTTGGGATGACTTCTAGATTGTCCGGCGTGAGCAGGGTCTTGGGGACCTTGTAGGCTACATCCGCGGGCACGCGGTCGTTGCTGATGTAGTAGACGCCGTAGCGGACGACCGGACGGGGCCCTTGAAGCCCTTCACATCGCGCAGATGCGGGTCCTTATCCCGGGTGCAGGTCTGAATGCCGTAGAAGGGAAACTTGGCCGCGATCTTCTCGTACTCCGCCTGGGTGAGGCTCAGGAAGCGCACCGGCCGCCTCTGGGATGCTTGGGTGACGGCGGTGATGGTGCAGGGGCTCGAGGCCGAGATGACCGCATCCAGCTGACGGTTGGCGAGGGCGCGCCCGAAGGCCGCGAAGTTCAGGTAGTTGCGTTTCACCTTGTCGAACAGACCCAGCGCCGTCAAGAGGTTGCGGCTGTTGAGCTCGGTGCCGCTTCCCACCGGCCCCAGGTTCACCTTCTTCCCCACCAGGTCGCTGATCTTGTGGATGTCGGTGTCCTGGCGCGTCACGAAGATCTGCCCCTGGTCCAGCATCTTGCCCAGGACGAGCGTCTCCCGGGCCGGCTTGCCCTTGAACGCCTTCCCCTTCCCGTGCCAGGCGTTGTAGAGGGTCGAGATGTGAGAAAGGCCAAAGTGCATGTCCTTGGTGCCGCCGATGAGGCGGGCGTTCTCGCCCGAGCCCCGGGTGGCGACGCCGTCGAAGCGTATCCCGAGGTTGGCCTCATTGAGCACCTTCACGGCGCCACCCATGGAGATGAACCAGTTGCCCCCAGCCGGGCCCGTGGCGTGCTTGTAACGCTTCTGGGCGGCGGCCGGCCCGGCGAGCAACGCCAGGCCCACGATTACTGCCAGAACAACTGCTACTCTACGCATGGCACTCCTCCCTCTCCCTGGGAAGCAGGCGACAGGCACTCAGAGGTTCCAGCCGCCTCCCCCGGTCATCCCCCGCCTAGAATGTGCGGGTATCCGAAGCAGCCCCACTCCCTCCTTGTTGCATATTATTGAAATCGTAGGAATCTTCTTACCCGGAACATCCCCCTCTGTCAAGTGCCTTCTTGGGTCCTCCTCTCCCCGGCCATCGCCCATCAGCAAGCGTCTCGGGGGAAAGCGCCGCACTTCACGGAGATGGGCTGCGCAGAAGTGATAAGATCAGCCCAATTCGCGGCGTATCATCGTTCGTGGGTCTTCGGGGGGAAGATTCCTCCAGGGCCCCTTGAGTCCCGCTCTGTCCCGGAAATTTCGAGCGGTCCGACCATCCTTTCGGTGAGACCTTTCGCAAGGGGGAAGGAACCATGGCGGGCAAGCCGACGGCATCCGATGAGGACCTCCAGAGGTTTTATGGGGAGGTGGAGAACCTCCACCTCGTTCCCTTGTGGAACATCCTCGCCCGGCTCGCCCCCCCCTGGGCCTGGCACGAACACGCGAGCGCCGAGGGGGAAGAGGCCGTCCTCTTCTCCATCCACGACACGCCCGTCCTGGGGGCTCTGGGCCTCTACCGGGAAGAGGCCTACGAAGGAAACAGAGGCCACCAGCCAGTCACCGGCGCCTTCGCGTGGGGAGAGGGATGCGCGGCAAAGGGGGGTCGACCGCGGTTGGGCGTTGCTCGGTGGCGATGAGCTCGCTATGATTGCCCCATCTGAGCGCGAAGTTAGCTCTGGGTGCGTCCTGGGAGGTCTGTGAGAGGAGGGGTACGCAATGTCATGCTATGCGCTCAACAAGGTCATCTACGAGCTCCAGTTTCCGGAGACGCGCGGCCGCTATCGCGCCAACCCCGACGCATTCCTCGGCCGGTATGACCTCGCCGAGGAGGAGGTCGCCGCCCTCCGCGGGGCTGACATCCGCGCCCTGTGGTTGCTGGGCGTGCACCCAATGCTGTTGCGCTTTTTCCAACCCTGGAACCGGATCTCCGACGATGATTTCCGCGCCGCCCTGCAGGGCCTCTCCTACCCCGGGTTAGCCAAACAGGAGGATTAGCCATGGCTGAGGTCGCCGCTGTATTCGCTGCGACCCACTCGCCTCTCCTTTTCCGCCGGGCCGATGACGTCGCGCCGGAGGTTCGAGAGAAGGTCTTCTCGGCCTATGAGCGGGTGGGTCAAACCTTGATGGAGCGAGGGGTGGAGGCGTTGGTCGTCTTCGCCAACGACCACCTCCAGGCCTTCTTCCTTGACCGCTACCCGGCGCTTGCGGTAGGGGTCGCCTCGCGGTTTCGGCCCGTGGCAAGCCAGGATTGGCTGCCGGATGTTGAAGGAGGGCGGAAGGGCGACGAGGAACTCGGCCTCTACTTGGTGGGTGCACTGCGGAGCAGCGGTTTCGACCCCACCCTGTGCCATGAGCTCCCCCTCGACCACTCGGTGGTGGTGCCGCTCCACCGGATGGGCGACCCCCCCATCCCAATCGTCCCCGTCTTGCAGAACTGCTTCGCGCCGCCGGTGGCGCCCGCGCGGAGGTCCTACGAGCTGGGGCTCGCCGTGCGGCGCGCGCTGGAGCGATACGACAAGGTGGGGCGGGTGGGCATCCTGGGCACGGGCGCGCCGGCCCACTGGGTCGGAACGCCCGAGCAGGGCCGCGTGGACGAGGTCTGGGACAAGGCGGCGATCGACCTGCTCCTCGAGGGGCGCGCCGAGCGGCTCTCGGCCTGGAGCCAGCAGGAGATCGATGCCGGCGGGGACGGCGCCAACGAGATCCGCAACTGGATCGCGGCTGCGGCCGCGGCCGGAAACACCCGAGCGGAGCTCCGGGTCTATCAACCTGAGCCCATCTGGTTCTTGGGCGTGACGGTGCTGGAGTGGCCTGTGGGCCCGGCCGCTTAGGAGGGGAGGGCCAGCCCTCGCAGCCTCCTCGCCCGGAAGCTCGATGGTGGCTTTGCTCGCATTTTCTAGGGATTCTGGGCGGCGAGATAGCTTTTGCCGCGAGGCTTACGCTAGCTCGTTCGGCAAGTGCGAGCGCCGCGCGACCTGACGCGAGGGTCCATGGCCTTGGAGGCGGTGCGGGTGGCTTCGGTGGGGCTGGGGAGGTGGGCGAGCGTGCTGGCCGACGCCATCGGCCGGGGGGGGAAGCTTCGGCTGGTGAACTGCTTCACCCGCGATCCCTCCCGCCGCCGCGCCTTCGCCGAGCGCTACCGCTGCCGGGAGAGCGCGAGCCTGGAGGCCCTCGTGGCCGACCCCGAGGTGGAGGGGGTCATCCTGACCACCCCCAACCACCTCCACGCCGAGCACGCCGAGATGATCGCCGCGGGGGGAAAGCATCTCTACGTCGAGAAGCCCATCGCCCACACCCTCCAGGACGCCCGCCGGGTGGAGCGGGCCTGCCGGGAGGCGGGTGTGGTGCTGGCGGTGGGGCACAGCGCGCGCCGCCTCGCAGTGTGCGGGAGGCTCAAGGGTCTCCTGGAGAGTGGGGAGCTCGGCGAGGTGAACATGGCCGAGTCCAACTTCTCCACCGAGCGGGGCCTCGAGCTCACCCCCGAGAAGTGGCGCTACCACCAGCACCTCAACCCCACGGGGGCCCTCATCCAGCTCGGCATCCACCACGCCGACACCTACCGCTACCTCCTCGGGCCCATCGTGAGCGTGACGGCCCGCCTCAAGCGGCTTTGCACCAAGGGAGAGGTGGAGGACACCTGCCTCACCATCCTCGAGCACGCGGGAGGCCAGCTCACCTATGTGGGGGCGAGTTGGGCTTCTCCTTGGGCCTTCTACATGCAGGTTTACGGCGGCCGAGCCAACGCTCGGTTTCGCCTCACGCGCCAGCAGTGGCAGGACCCCTCCTGCGCCCCCGAGCCCATCCGCCTCTTCGTCGACCGCGAGCCCCTGGGGGAGGACACCTTTGAGGAGCCGCCCGGAGGGGACATGTTCCGTGACACCCTGGAGGATTTCGCCGAGTGCGTGCGGGAGGGCCGGGAGCCGGAGGTGAACGGAGCGGTGGCGACCGAGGCCCTTGCGGTGGTCTTCGCCGCCCACCTCTCCTCGCAGGAAGGCCGGACGGTGGAGCTCAGAGAGCTGCTCTGATTCCCGACCCCGCACGCGACCGCCCATCCCCCTATCCATCCGGATCCCGGGGCGTTATCTCCCCTCGGCCCCTTGTGTTAAGATGGGCGCCCGGGAGGTGCCATGAAGCTCGTTGTGGCCATCACGGGCGCGAGCGGAGTCGTCTACGCAGTTCGCCTCCTCGAGGCGCTGGAGGGGCACGAGGGGGTCGAGGTGCACCTCATCGTCTCGCGCAACGGGGAGCGGCTGCTGCGCCATGAGTGCGGCCTCTCGACGGAGGACATCTCCCGACACGCCCACGTGGTCCACAGCCCCTCGGACATCGGCGCACGCCCCGCCAGCGGCTCGGCCCGCATGGATGCCATGGCCATCGTCCCCTGCTCGGTCAAGACGCTGGCCCAGATCGCCGCGGGCACGGGGGACAACCTGGTGGGCCGTGCGGCGGATGTGATCCTCAAAGAGGGCCGCAAGCTGGTCCTGGTGCTCCGGGAAGCTCCGTTCTCTTCCATCCACCTGGAGAACATGCTCAAGCTGGCCCGGATGGGGGTGACCATCCTGCCCGCCTCGCCCGGCTTCTACCACCAGCCGAAGACTTTCGACGACCTGGTGAACCACGTGGTGGGGAAGACTCTGGACTGCCTGGGGTTTGACCAAACCCTCTTTCCCCGCTGGGCGGGGCAGGCCCCGGAGCGCAAGGGCGGTCGGGGAGCCGAGGGCTAACCCCGCGCCAGGGCTTGGGGAGGGAGAACGAGTATGCGGATGCAAGTGGCCTCAGGGGGGGCCCTCGACCAGAGGGTGGATGCGGCCATTCTCTTCGTCCCCGAAGCGAAGGCCCCGACGGGGCAGCCGGTCGCCGGACTGGCGCGAAGACCCTCCTCCCTTCGAGCCCCCGTGGGCAAGAGGGGCTCAGAAGAACCGGCCTTTTCGGGGTGGCCGGTGCCACTGGCCGCCCTGGACCGAAGCCTCGGGGGTCTCCTGGGAGAGCTCTGGGAG
>JBHIBR010000165.1:0-5007 GCA_046759145.1 Nitrospinota bacterium
TGGCGGGCGACGAGATGGACGAGAGCATCCAGCGCCACCTGCGCACCCGGTTCAAGCTGGCGGTGGGCCCCTATGAGGCGGAGCGGATCAAGATGGCCATCGGCTCCGCCTGGCCGCTGCCGAAGCGGCTCTACGCCGAGTGCAAGGGGCTCAACCTGCTGCGGGGCGTCCCCACCACCGTGCGCCTCTCGGACGAGACGGTGCGGGAGGCGCTCGAGGGGCCGGTGGCAGCCATCGTCCAGAGCATCCGCCATGCCCTCTCGCGCTCCTCGCCCGAGCTCGCCGAGGACATCACGCGAAGGGGCATCGTCCTGGCGGGCGGGGGGAGCCTGCTCAAGGGCCTCGGCACTCGGCTCCACCACGAGACCGGGCTACCCATCTACCGGGCCAAGGACCCCCTCACCGCTATCGTGCGGGGGACGGGTTTGGTGCTGGAAAACTACAAGGAGCTCAAACGGGTCTGCGTCAGTTGACCCCCTCAATCGGTCCTCCCTGCCGGGGGGCCGGCCCCAAGCGCTGTACCGGCCCCCCGGCCCCTCCCCTCCTCGTCCTGAGGGCCTTCCAGCACCCGCCCGTCCCCTTCGCGCGCTCTCGGGAGAGGGGGGCCTCTGACCTCTAGCCCGTGAGCCGCTCCGCCCCCTGAGCACAGATACCATCCAGCGCTCCCCAGAGGGCTTCCAGGGCCTCCTCGGCCGCTCGCAGGGGGCCCTCTCCGAATTCATATCATCGGGCCTCCAGCACCGCCCGGAGCGCTTCCGCGAGGCGGGGTACGGTGGGGAGCCTCTCCAGCTCTTCGGGCGCCACCCAGCGCGCCTCGCGGCTCTCCCAGTCGAGGCGGATGGCGTCTGTCCCGGCGTCGAAGAGGAAGGGATGGACGGTCCAGCTCCGGTCTTCTTCCGGGTCGTAGAAGGTGAAGGGCTCCCCCTCGCGCTGGAGGGAGAGCTGGCTGGCGCTCAGCCCGACCTCTTCCTCCACCTCCCTCAAAGCGCGAGCCAGGGGGGAGGGGTCCTCGGGCTCCAGGTAGCCCGACACCCCCGACCAGCGCCCCCGGTAGGTCCCCACCCGGCCGCTCCGCCGCAGCAGCAGCACTTTCCCCCGGTAGCGCAGGAAGGCTGTCACCACCGCGCGTGCCGGGGAAGGGGAACGATTGGAGGGCATCGATCAGGGTCCCGCTAGAATATGCGCTCCCCGCTGCGAGGATGTTCCCTTGGCCTCAGGGCGTAGCCCCCACCTCCTCGGGCGGGGTGATGCGCCCCGTGAGGGCGGAGGCGGCCGCCACCGCCGGGTTGGAGAGGTAGGTCATGGCCTTGGGCGAGCCCTGGCGGCCGCGGAAGTTGCGGTTGCTGGTGGAAAGGCACACCTCTCCATCGCCCAGCACCCCCATGTAGGCGCCGATGCAGGGCCCGCAGGTGGGGGGCGAGACGGCCGCCCCGGCCTCCAGGAACACCTCGGTGAGGCCCTCCTTCGCCATCTGGCGGGCGATCTCGGCCGTAGAAGGTATCACGACCACCCGCAGGCCCCCGGCCACCTTCTTTCCCCGCAAGACCCGGGCCGCGACCCTGAGGTCCTGGATCCAGCCGTTGGCGCAGGAGCCGATGTAAACCTGGTCGAGGCGGACGTGGCGAAGCTCCTCCACCGCCTTGACGTTCTCGGGCTTCCAGGGCTCGGCCACGAGGGGCGGGAGCCCCTCGACGTCAAAGTCGTAGACCCGTTCGTAGTCCGCGTCGCGGTCGCTGTAGAGGGGCTCGAATGGCCGCCTCGCCCGCTCCCGGGCGTAGTCCAGGGTCTTTGCGTCGGGGGGCACTATCCCGCTCTTTGCCCCCGCCTCGACGGCCATGTTACAAAGGGCAAAGCGCTCCTCGGGCTCCAGCCGGTCCACCGCCGCTCCGGAGAACTCCATGGCCTTGTAGGTCGCCCCGCCCACGCCGATCTGGCTGATGGTGTAGAGGATGAGGTCCTTCCCCGTCACCCAGGGCGAGGGAGAGCCCCGGAAGTCAAAGCGGAGGGTAGGGGGAACTCTCAGCCAGGTCCTCCCGGTCGCGAAGATGGCGGCGATGTCGGTCGAGCCCATGCCCGTGGCGAAAGAGCCCATCCCCCCCGCCATGCAGGCGTGGCTGTTCCCCCCTACCAGGAGTTCCCCCGGAAGGGCGAGGCCCTGCTCGATGACCAGGGTGTTGTGAATCGCCGCCTCGCCCGCCTCGTAGAAGCGCACGCCGTACCTCGCACAGGCGTAGCGCAGGGCGGAGATGATGTTCGCCGAGGCGATGTCCTTCCCCGGCTCGTTCACCATGGCGCACACGAAGAGGCGCTCAGGGTCGAACACGCGCTCCACCCCGTACTCTTCCAGCAGGCGGAAGGTGAGGGGACCGCCCAGGTCGTCGGAATAACTCTGGTCCACCCGAACCTGGACCAGCTCCCCCGGCCGCACCCCGTCCCGCCCGGCGTGGGCGGCCAGGATCTTCTCCGTGATGGTCATGCCCATGGGATTTTGCCTCGCCGGGCCCCAGGGGGCCGCTGTCTACATTGACGAAGCGGAGACCGACACTTGCACTATAGCATAGGGTCTCAGGCCTCTTGTGCTGAATAAGATTTAGGCCGGCGAATGGGCACGATCGCGACGGGTACGCCCCTTCCGAGCCCGAACCGTAGGGTGAGTTCAAAGATACTGTGACGCCAGAATTGACAAAAATCACAAGCCCGAGTAGCCTCGGGGCGACGGCCGGTCACCAATAGAATGCTTTAGGGGAAGCTATCCCCGCCTTAGTTCCCGAAGCTCTGGGCGTGACTGGCCAGTCAGGCGCCTGGGGCAGTGCTTCGGACGGGGGACTGCCGAGTGGGCAACCGGGCACCTGAAACGCCGGTGCAATTAACGCTCCGCCTACCACCCCGGCTGCTTGTCTTCCTAGGAATAGGTTGGGCGCTCACGCTACTGGCCTTCATCATTGTGCCAACTTGGCGGCCCGTTATCATCTTCGCAGCTTCATCCCTGGGAGGAATCGCGACTTTGGGCGGAGCATTCTACCTGGCGCGGGGTTTAGTGCAGACGGCCCAACAACGCGAAAGGGCTGAGCAGATCGCAGTCGAACAACGGGAAAGAGATCAGCGCCGGCGGCAGATCGAGGCCGCTTTCCACTATATGGAACGTTGGAACAACCCCCAATTTTATCACGTGCGCTCTGCATTCAGGGAAATCCTTCGGGTGGGCATGGCCGAGACAGAGGGAACGAGGCGCGTCATGGACAGGCTAGCGGCAGACGACTCCCTCCGCTCGAATGTAATGGACGTGATGAACTTCTTCGAAGAAGTAGCTGTGGCTATTGACCTTCAGATCGCGGACGAGGAACTATTGAGACGGGTCTTCCGGGGGATTCTGAGTTCGCTTTGGATGACGCTCGAACCTTTCGTAAACCAGCGTCGGACGATGCTACGCAATCCCCGAGTGTTTGTAGAATGTGAGGCATTGCACAAGCGCTGGGCGTAGGATCGAAAAAGGCTACCCTTCGCCGGGTAGCCTTTCACTTGGCCAAACATCGAAACTCGTTCTCTCAAACACCCGTATCAAATTCGCGCCAAATCATTCCGTCCCTCCTCGGGAAGGGAGGCTACCAATGCTTTCGACTTGCTTCTTCTCCCTTCAGCAATACATAATTTAGCGCGTTCGCTTGAATCCGTCAAGCAAAAAGCGCGCCGTTTGCGAGGAACAGATCATTGCCTCCGGGCACCGGGTCGACTCCACCGGGGACGGCCGCGGATCTTTATTGGGACAGCCGCTCTGGCCAGGCTCTGGTAACGAACCTTCCGCTTCGGGCGGAGAAGGCAAATGCCGGCCCGGAGGCCGCCCCTTTGCGCTCCAACGGGCCCGGTGCCACCCTCTCCGCTACTTCTTCCCCTCCAGCCACTCGACGGTGGCCCTGAGGAAGGCCGGCAGGTCGCCCGGGTGACGCGAGGTGATGAGGTTTCCGTCCACGGCGACCTCCTGGTCCACGTAGTTGGCCCCGGCGTTCTTGAGGTCGTCCTTGATGGAGAAGAAGCAAGTGGCCGTGCGCCCCTTGACCACCCCCGCCGAGCAGAGCATCCAGCCCGCGTGGCAGATGGCCGCGACGAGCTTCCCCTGCTCGAACATGGCCTGGGTGAGGCGCACCATGGGGGCGCTCCTGCGCATGAGGTCCGGGGCGTAGCCCCCCGGGATGACCAGGGCGTCGAAATCCTCCGGCTCCGCCTCCTCGGCCGAGAGGTCGGACTGGACGGGGTAGCCGTGCTTGCTTGCGTGCTGCTTCTTGTTCCCCACCACCTGGACTTGCGCCCCCTCCTCCAGGAGGCGGTAGTAGGGGTACCAGAGCTCCATCTCCTGGTAGGTGTCCTCGGCCAGAATGGCCACGCGCTTCCCCTTGAGCCGCATGGAAAAACCCTCCTTTCTCATTGGACCGACTGACCCTACCCTAAGCGACTTCCCCGCGCCCAGTCAACGGCCGCCCCCGCCCCCCTAGGGCTCCAGGATCTCGTAGGGGCTCTCGGTGGGCCAGCGGGGGAGGAGCCCCACGAACATGGGCCCCGCCACCACCAGGAGGCGGATGGTCTCCTCGCCCGCGTTGAAGACGCGGTGGGCGGAGTTCTCCCGGATGTAGACGGCATCCCCCGCCTCGAAGGGGTGCCTCTCCTCCTCGCTCTCCACCTCGCCCCGCCCCCGGAGGACGTAGTAGACCTCCTCGCAGTTGTGCCGGTGGAGGGGGCTGTGGGCCCCCGGGTCCACCTCCACGATGCCCATGATCAGGGTGCGGCTCTCGCACCCCGTCTCGGGATAGACGCACTTGAGGTCCCGCACCCCCCGGTGGCGCTCCATGGGGGCGCCCCGGAGGAACTTGGAAGATTTCACCACCACCCGGCCCATCGCCTTCCTCCGCCCCCTCTACCCCTGCTCCGCCACGGTGAGGGCCACTAAGTCCCGGATTCTCTCCACCTCCTCGAGCCTCCGCACGGAGGCGAGGAGGTCATCCTGCCTCTCCGCCG
>JBHIBR010000166.1:0-4997 GCA_046759145.1 Nitrospinota bacterium
GCAGGTCGTGGGCCTCCGCGAGGCGGGCCAGGAGCCTGCCCGCCTCCTCGGGGGAACGCAGCTCGACCGCATGGCCCCGCTCCACGAGCAGGGCGTTGGTGAAATCCCTGTAGAGGGCCTCCCCCCGCCGGAGGTCCTCCAGCGTCTTGAGGGAGAGCCCGGCCGAGAGGGTCACCACCGTAGTGACAGAGCGCGGGCGGCGCCCGGAGGCCCGGGCCCGCACCCCGGGCCGCAGACCCTCGCAACCAACCCCGGGGGGCGGGGCGCTCTCGAAAAAAGCAGGGGTGTAAGCGTTGGCGAAGGCGACCCGCGCCCCCAACGCCCGTGCCCGGCCCAGCAGGCCGCGCTCGGCGATGAGGGAGCAGAGCGCCTCGTTGGGGAAGCCCTGGAGATGATGGCCCAGACGGGCGGGCGCGTTCTCTCCCGTGAAGAGGGCCGTCCCCCCGGTGGCACTCTGGGGGAGGCCCTCTATGCTGAGCGTCGCGTCGGCCAGCGCCAGCCTTCCCCCCCGGGGCAGCTCTCCCTCCCCGCGCCCGCCCAGAGGGGCGAACAGGGCGGAGGGCGTCTCGCTGAAGGGGTTCTGGGGACCCGGCGGGCCCACCCCCACCCCATCCAGGAAGACCAGAAGGATGGGCATGGCACTAAAGGGTGCGCCCGGCCGCCTCGGCGAAGGCCCGGAGCTCTCCCATGAGCTGGGCGAAGATGGAAGGCTTGAGCGACTGGGCCCCATCCGAGAGGGCCTCTGAGGGTTTGGGGTGGACCTCCATCATCACGCCGTCCGCCCCCGCCGCCACGGCCGCCTTCGCCAGGGGGGGCACATAGCGCCACAGGCCGGAGGCGTGAGAGGGGTCCACGACTACGGGGAGGTGGGTCTCCTCGCGCAGGACGGGGACGGCGCTCAGGTCGAGGGTGTAGCGGGTGGCCGTCTCGAAGGTGCGGATGCCCCGCTCGCAGAGGACCACATTGGGGTTCCCCTGGCTCAGGATGTACTCGGCCGCCATGAGGAATTCCTGGAGGGTGGTGGACATCCCCCGCTTGAGGAAGACGGGCTTCCTCAGCTGGCCCACCTTCTTGAGCAGGGGGAAATTCTGCGAGTTGCGCGCCCCGATCTGGAGCATGTCGGCGTACTCGGCAATGAGCTCGGCGTCCTCGGTGTTCATCACCTCGGTGACCACGGGAAGCCCCGTGGCCTCCCGGGCCTCGGCCAGGAGCTTGAGGCCCTCCTCGGCCATGCCCTGGAAGCTGTAGGGGGAGGTGCGCGGCTTGTAGGCGCCGCCCCGCAGGACGGCGCCCCCTGCCTCCTTGACCGCCCGCGCGGCGGCCAGAAGCTGCTCCCGGCCCTCCACCGAGCAGGGCCCGGCGAAGACAACTACTCGGGTGCCCCCCACCACCACGTCCCCTACCCTGACGGTGCTCCGCTCGCGTTGCCCCTCGGAGCTCGCCAGCTTGTAGGGCTTCAGGATCGGCACCACGTTCTCCACCCCCTCGAGGACCTCGAGCGCCTGGAGCTGGTGCTTGCCCCGCTCGTCCCCCACCGCGCCCACCACCGTTCGCTCCACGCCCCGGATGATGTGAGGGCGGTAGCCCAGGGCCTCGACCCGGCCGAGGACGGCCTGCAACTCCTCCTCGGTGGCCCCCTTCTTCATCACGATGATCATCTCTCCCACCTCCCTCGAACTGGTCCGGGCGGCCGTCCACGAAAAAAAGCCACGGAGCCCGCGGGCTCCGTGGCCGGTTTGCCGGATGCCCCGGGCTTCGCCTCGCGTCCGCCCGGGGCCGATTGGCGCTGCGTTTCAGGGCGCGCCGGCGCGCGGGCGGACGGGGCTAAAGTAGAAATACCAACCTCCCCATCCGATGCGCCGCGCGGTCATCTCTCCCTTGCTCCCTGCGGGGCATAACCCCAAAATACAAACAGAACAATAGTTGGCGCCCGCGGCGCTGTCAACCCTTTTTTCGGCGAACCCGGGAGGGAGGGCCCCCATGGAGAAGGACCTTCGCCAGTTCCTCCGCCAGTGCCGGGAGGCGGGAAACCTCACCGTGGTGAAGAGCGAGGTGGACCCCATCACGCAGCTGGGCTCCCTCTGCGACCAGAGCAAGACGCCCATTGTGTTCGAGAAGGTGCGGGGCTACCCCGACTGGACGGTGTGCGCCGAGCTCACCACCTCCCGCCGCAGCCAGGCCATCGCCCTCGGGCTCCCCCGGGAGCGCCTGGTGCCCGAACTCGCCCAACGCTTCCGGCAGGGCTACACCCCCTGGGTGGAGGTGAAGGACGCCCCCGTCCAAGAGGTGAGGCTCGAGGGGGAGGGGATCGACCTGGGCCGCCTCCCGGTCGCCCGCCACTCCGAGAAGGACGGCGGCCGCACCATCGGCGGGGGGATGAACATCACCCGCGACCGCGAGACGGGCATACAGAACGCAGCATGTCTCCGCATGGAGCTCCAGGACCGGAACCACACCGGCCTGCTGATGGTCCCGCGCCACTCCTGGCGGCACTTCCAGCAGTACGAGAGCCGGGGCGAGCCCTGCCCCATGGCCGTCGCCATCGGCGGCCACCCCGCCCTCGACATCGCCACGAGCTGGAGCATCCCCTACGGGGTGGACGAGTTCACCCTGGCGGGAACCCTCATGGAGGAGCCCGTGGAGATGGTGCGCGCCCTCACGGTGGACCTCATGGTGCCCGCCCGGGCGGAGATCGTCATCGAGGGCCACGTGCTCCCCGGGGCGCGACGCCCGGAGGGCCCCTTTGGGGAGTTCCAGTGCTACTACCAGACGGGAAGGGGGCTCAACCCGGTCTTCGAGGCCACCTGCATCACCCTCCGGGGGGACGCCATCTACCGCCACACCCAGGCCACCAACTTCGTCGAGCACCAGAGCCTGGTGGGCCTGCCCCAGGAGGTGGAGCTCTTCTGCCGCCTCTCCGAGGTGGACGGCTCGAGCGAGATCCTCGACGTCTACAGCCCTCCCTTCGGGGGGAACTTCCTCCTGGTGGTCCAGATGGTCCCCCACTTCGAGGGCCAGGTGAAGAACGTGCTGCTCTCGGCCATGGGTTCGCCCTACCTCCACCCCAAGGTGGTGCTGGCGGTGGATGACGACATCGACATCACGGAACCCCAGGACCTCCTCTGGTCGCTGGCCACGCGGGTGAACCCCGCCGAGGACATCATCCTCGTGCCCGGCACCCGCAACCACCCCATGGACCCCAGCCTTCCCCAGATCTCCCCTCCCGGCACCCGCTGGCAGCGTGTGGGCGGAAAGATGGGGGTCGACGCCACCAAGCCCTCCACCTGGCGGGAGGAGGAGAGGAAGGAGTTCGAGAGGACTCATCCCATGGGGGAGGGGAAGGTGTGGCTGGAGGCCCTGGAGCTGGCGAGCGACCTGGCCGCAGAGACCCTCTCGGGGAGGGACAAACGGCACTTCGACCGCTAGGGCTGCTCCGGCGCGTTGGGACGCGAACTGCGCGCTGAAGGACCCTGGGGGAGGCCGCTAAGAAGAAGATCGCCCCCAGGGTTGGGACGGGGCTAGGTAGCTTTCCCTCTCTTGACAGTCCCGCCCTTGCGGCCGCGCTCCTTCATGAAGCGGCTTAGCTCGCGGGCGTAGCGGGGGTGCAGGCGTCGGAGGAGGCGGATCTGCGCCTCCGCAGCCTTCTTCTTTCCCTGAAGCACGAAGACGCGCCCGAGGAGGTAGTGGGCGAAGGGGTAGCGGCGCTCCGCCTCGAGAGCCTTGCGGGCGGCGGCCTCGGCTCGGCCGAGCTCTCCCTTCTCGAGGTGGAGGGAGGCCACGCCCGCGTGAGCGGAGGCGAAGCTCGGCCGAAGCCGGATGGCCTCGCGGTAGTGGGAGAGCGCCTTGTCGACCTTCCCCAGCCGCTGGTAGGCAAGGCCCAGGTTCTTATGGGCCAGGGCGTGGGCGGGCTGCCTGCGGAGCACCCCCTGATAGGCCCGGACGGCCTCGGCGTGCTTCCCCAGGCGCCCCAGGACGACGCCCATGTTGTGGCGCGCCGCGACGAGGGCAGGGTCGAGCTCGAGGGCCTCCCGGTAAGCGCGAAGGGCCGCCTGGAAGTTACCGCGGCGGAAGAGAGCGTTCGCGCGTCGCAAGCCGCGCCGGGCGGCGGAGCGGTCGGGGCGTCGCTCGGTGGGCCGAGGCTGGGTCGGGGGCCGGGCTGCCGTCGCCGGAGGAGAGGGGCGCGCTTCCCGCGCCGCCGGGACAGAAACCGGCTCCCGCCGGGGGGCAGGTGCCCGCCGACGCTCGCTCTTGAAGAAGAGGGAATCCGCCAGGAAGAGGAGGGCGACCAGCGCGAGCCCCCACCCGACCTTCCTCCCCAGCGGGAAACTCCTCCCCATCTCGATCCCCCTTCCCTCGCGCGATCCGCTTCTTCCACACCCCCGGGGAGCGACACGCCCATCTTAACAGAGCCCGGCCCCTGCCCGCCAACTCGGAGAGGGCGCGCAGGGCAAGCGAGTGCCCGGGTAGTGGTTTGTCTTGCTTTCCCGTTTGTGCCTCACCCTTCTACGAAGGCCGCCGGACTTCGGCGAGCTCAGACCTCGGCGAGCTCGGTCGAGCCGTCGAGCCGGACGGCGGCGCTACGCATGGCGGCCCGTAGCGCCGGCATCCTGCCGGCTTGGGCGGAGGGGGTGAGAATGACAGGACCGAGAGCAAGTCCCGGCTTGGGGAAAATGGATCGTTACCGGCCGTCGGGGGCGCTTGACGGAGGGCGGGGCCAGGGGTAGGATAGTCGCGGAAAATTGGGGCCGTTAGCTCAGCGGGAGAGCACCGTCCTCACACGGCGGGGGTCGCTGGTTCAAATCCAGCACGGCCCACCAGAAAATCAACGGGTCAGCCGGCTGATCATTAAGGCAGTCCAAGCGGTAAGTCCACAATAAGGGTATTCCCTTCAGCCGTCCCCTGCCCGGGGGGGAGCGGGGGGCAGGATGACCGTCTCGTGGGGGGCGGGCCAGAGGTAGATGGTGGCGACGACCTTGTCCGTGGTGGGGTCCAGCACA
>JBHIBR010000167.1:0-4895 GCA_046759145.1 Nitrospinota bacterium
CCCACCATGATGGTCAGGGAGGCCCCCTCCGCCCCGGCCACCCCTCCGGTCACGGGCGCCCCGAGCATGCCGATCCCCCGCTCGGCGAGTATCTTTCCCACCTTCTCGGTGCTGGCGGGATAGCTGCTGCTCATATCGACACAAACCTTGCCCCCCGCCATGCGATGGATGAGCCCCTCAGGGCCCAGGGCCACCTCTTCCACCGCTTGGGAGTCGGGCACCATGGTGATGACCACATCGGCCCGCTCGCCCACCTCGGCCACGCTCCGGGCCCCGGCCACACCCACCCCCGCGAGCGCCGCCACCGCCTCCTCCCTGATGTCGTATCCCACCACCTTGTAGTCGCCGCGGCGGAGGTTACGGGCCATGGGGTTCCCCATGCGGCCGAGGCCGATGAAGCCCACAGTGGTGTTCTGGGGCAGCTTGGCGTCCATCGAAGACCTCCTCGCGCTGCTCTGGCCTAGTGCAGCCCCCGGGGCGGCGCCGAATTGACGCCTCCCGAGGGGGGGCGGATAATGACAGCTCATTCTCTATGCGAAGGGCCTCGAGCCGCAAGGGGCGGGAGGAACCGGAAGGCTCATTTATTTGCAAAGGAAGGAATCCTCTCCATGCGCTTCGCCGTAATGGGGGCAGGTGGCATCGGGGGTTACTTCGGCGCCATGCTGGCGCGTGCGGGGCGGGAGGTGCACTTCATCGCCCGGGGGCAGCACCTCGAGGCCATGCGCCGGGAGGGTCTCCGGATCCGGAGCGTCGCGCCGGGGGAGTTCACCGTCTGGAACCACTTCACCGACGAGCCCGCCTCGGTCGGCCCGGTGGACGTGGTGCTCTTCGCTGTCAAGTCTTACCACACCGAGGCGGCGGCGGAAGCCCTGGTCCCCCAGGTGGAGGAGGACACCGCCATCCTGACCCTCCAGAACGGGGTGGACAACGAGGAGAAGCTCGCCGCCCGCTTCGGCCGGGAGCGGGTCCTAGGAGGGGCGGCCTACATCTTCAGCATCATCGCCGCCCCGGGCGTCATCGCGCAGACGGCGGGGCCCCGCAGGATCGTCTTCGGCGAGCTCGCGGGGGGCGAGAGCGCGAGAGGCCGCCGGCTTCTGGAGGAATTTCGCGCCTGCAAGGTGGTGGCCGAGCTCAGCGGCGACATCTGGAAGGAGCTCTGGACGAAATTCCTCTTCATCTGCGGCTTGAGCGGCATAACCGCCATCGCCCGGGCCACGGTTGGGGAGCTGCGGGGGAACCCGGGCACGCGGGAGCTCCTGCGCGAGGTGATGGAGGAGGTCCACCGGGTGGGCCTGGCCCGGGGGGTGCGGCTCGATGCCGACGCGGTGGAGAAGAGCATGGGCCTCGTGGACGGGCTCCAGCCCGCCATGACGAGCAGCCTTGCCTACGACCTCGAGCACGGAAAGCGCCTCGAGGTGGAGGCGCTCTTCGGGACGGTGAGCCGCTACGGGCGGGAGGCGGGCGTCCCCACGCCGGCCAACGACTTCCTCTGCCGCGTGCTTGCGCTTGAAGAGGAAAAGCGGAGAAAGGCGGGGGGAGCGTAAACCGCAGGAGGGCACCCCCGCTCGAGAAAGCGCCCGGTCGCTTCCCTTCCCTCCCTCTCAGTCGGCTTCTGCCGCCGGCCGCGGGGCGTCGAGGACCGCCAGGCGGGCCTGGATGGTCTTCTTCGCCTTGAAGGCTGCCGCATTCGACCACCCGGGGTCATCACCAGCCTCGCCTTCAGGCGGGCTAGGGGCTATAGGGCCAAGGGCTTTGACGGCCTGAAAGCCCGATGGTAGAGTTTGTGAGGGAAGAAAGGTATTTCAGTCTATGAGGCGCCATTCGGCCGGGAGGTCCACACCATGACAGAGTACCTCGAAACCGAAGAGAAGACATACGAGAAACACCGCGAGCGCCTGCTCGGGACAGACGAAGGGAAATTCGCCCTCATCAAAGACGAGGAGCTGATCGGGGTCTACGACTCGAGGATGGACGCGATCGCGCAGGGCCATGAAAAACTTGGAAACGTTCCGTTCCTGGTGAAGCAGATCGTGAGGGTGGAGGTACCGCAGAACTTCATCTCGAGTCTCCTCGGAGTCTAACGTGCCTTCCTTCACTGTGCAGCTTTCAAACCTGGAAGCTGCAGGACCGCTATGCGAACCCCGGATCGCCGTTGGAAGGTTCGCTGAGGAAGTTCTCCGGAAGGCCGGCAGCCCAATCCCTGCTCCGATCCAAGTTGTAGCCATGATCGACACTGGCGCAACAGGCAGCGTCATCAAACACGGTTTGGCTGCCCAGCTCGGTCTTAACCCTGTTAGCGTCACCTACATCACCACTGCAATGGCCACTGTACCACAGCGCTGCTTAGTGTATCTTGTGCGGCTCGTTTTCCCGAACAACGTCATCGCTGATCTCTCCGTCATCGAGGCGCCTCTTCGGGGTCAGCACATACAATTTCTTATAGGTCGAGACCTGCTAGCACGAGGCGTCCTCGTATACATCGGTTACGGTAATCTCTTTAGCCTCAGCTTTTAAAGCAATCTGAGAAGCATGAGGGCCGAGCGAGCGCCCGCCCCGCCCTGGGCCAGGATGCCGTAACCAGCTCCGCGCCGCCCCCGCTGGTTCGGACGGGCGAGGGGGTGCTTCCCTTCCCTCCCTCTCAGTCGGCTTCTGCCGCCGGCTGCGGGGCGTCGAGGAGCCCGGCCTCCTGGGCCAGCTCGGCCGCGCGGGCGCGGATCTCTTTCAGGAGCTTGGAATCCAGGTCGGGCACCCGGGCGAGCTCAGCGGCAAGACGGGCCGCCTCCCCCTTGCGGCCGAGACGGTAGAGCGAGCGGACCACCCGCCAGCGGGCAAAAGTGGCGTAGAGACGTTCCAGTTCGCTCCGCCCCCTTCCCTCCAGCTCCCGGGCGAGAGCCTGGAAGCGGCGGAGGGATTGTTTCCAATCCTTGGCCCGGTAGTAGCTCTCGGCCAGGGCGAAGCGGTAGAGGATGTGGCGCGGACGAGCGCGCAACAGCGGGGCGAGGGCCCGGCGTCCTTCCTCGAAGCGCTTCTCCCAGAAGAGGGCCGAGGCCAACTCCAGACGGGCGAGGGATTGCAGCCGCCCCCCACCCTCTGCGGCGCGCTTGAGCTCCCGCAGGCCCTGCTCCGCAGTGTCCCCCCAGAGGCTCATCACCCAGCCCACCACGGGCGCGCGGCTCCTCCAGAAGTGGTAAAGCCCCAGCCCCAGGTATGCGTCCGCGAGGCAAGGGTCAAGCGCCAGGGCGCGCTGAAACCGCTCCCAGGCGATCCTCCCCTTGCCCAGGAATTGAAGGTAGAGGCCCTCTTCGAAGCGCCGCAACGCCAGCATCCCCTGGATGAATCCAAGCCGCAGCTCCCTCTCCCCCGCCGGGAGGGGATTGGCGGCACCGCCCTTCAGCAGCCGGAGGGCCGTCTGCGCGCTCTCTTCGAAGGCCTCCCGATAGGCCTTTCGCTCGAAGTGGCCGAGGAGCACCCGGTAGATGAAGGCTCGGAGGAGATGGGCCTCGGAGTCCAGGGGCCTGAGGAGGACGATCCGGTCCAGCAGGGCGGCCGCCCGTTCGAAGGAGCCCCCTTCGGCCAGCTCATAGGCCTCCTTGAGCCGTGGGGAGGCCCGGGCGCCATCCTGCGCAGGGTCAGCCGCGCCGGTGAGGGGCGGGGCGGCCAGCAGAACGAGCGCCGTGAGCGCGCCCGCCGCGCGCGGCCCCCATCCCTCCATCCGGCCCTGCTTGTCACGAACACCGCGGGCGTCCACGGGCGAGACCCCCTACCCCTTTTCCTCAACGCCCCCGAGCCTCACCCCATTTCCCTCCCCCCAGCTTCTATAGGATGATACGTACGATATCCTCTGGGGGACAACCAAAACCCCCAGAGGGCTGCGGGGGAATGCTCGTGCGAAAGCGTCTCATCCTGCTTGCGGGCCTCTTGGCGGCGGCCCTCGTCGTCCTTGGAGCCTTCCTGGCCTCCACCATCAGCCCGGAGAAGCTGCGAGCCCTCCTGGATGCAGAACTTGAGGCGCGCCTCGGCCGCCCCGTCGAGCTGGGCCGGGTGAGCCCGAGCCTCTTCCCCCCGGGGGCGCGCCTGCGCGGGCTGCGGGTGAGGGACCCTAGTGGGGGACCCGACCTCGCCCGGGCGGAAAGGGTCTCTCTCCGTGTGCGGTTCTGGCCGCTCCTCCGGGGGGAGGTGCGGCTGGCGAAGCTCTCGGTGAGCAAACCCGAGATCCGGCTGGTGCGTGACCGGGAGGGGCACCTGAACATCGAAGACCTCTTGCGCGGCGCGCGGGAGGAGGCACCTCCGCGCCGTGTCCCCAGTCCCCCCACTCCGCCTCCTCTCCCCGGGCGTCGGTCCACCGGACGGAGGGAAGGGGCGCCCTCCCCGGGGCCGCCGGCCCCTCCTGGCGGGGGGGGAGTCCTCCCCTTTTTCTTCGTCCGGCAGCTCACCCTCTCGGACGGGGTGGTGGTCTTCGAAGATCAGCTCCAGCGGGAGCGGAGCCTCAGGCTCGACTCGGTCGACCTCTCTCTAAGAGGGCGTTCCCTCGCCGGCCCCTTCGAGCTCACCCTGAGCGCCCGCCTCTTCCCCGGGATAGACCGTCTTCCTCGCCTCAAGGCGTCCCAACTCCAGGTCCAGGGCGAGGTCGAGCCCCGGGCGGGAGCCCCTCCCCTCGTTCGAGGGGAGCTGCGCCTCGCATCCCTCCCCCTGGGCCTGTTCCGGCACTGGCTCCCCCGGGTGGACCTCTTCGTCTCGGGCGGGAGCCTATCGTTGCTCGCACATGTGCGCTCGGACGGGGAATCGCTGGAGGGAGAAGGGGAATTGACCCTGGAAGGGTCTGTCCTCAAGGCAGGAGGGAGAGCGGGCGCGAGGCTTCCACTAACCGCTTTCTCCTTCCGGGGGGGAGCAGGACC
>JBHIBR010000168.1:0-4894 GCA_046759145.1 Nitrospinota bacterium
ACCTCGAGGACCTTGACCAGGACCTGGTCGCCCTCCTTGAGGATGTCGGTCACTTCGTTCACCCGGTGACGGGCGAGCTGGGAGATGTGGACGAGGCCGTCGGTGCCGGGGAAGATCTCGACGAAGGCGCCGAAGTCCATGATCTTCCTGACGGTCCCGAGGTACACCCTGCCCACCTCGGCCTCCTGGGTGAGCTCGCGGATGATGGCGATGGCCCGCTGGGCGGAGGCCTCGTCGACGGAGGCCACGAATATGGTCCCGTCGTCCTCCACATCGATGCTGGCGCCGGTCTCCTCGATGATCCCCCGGATGACCTTCCCGCCGGGGCCGATGACGTCGCGCACTTTGTCCCGGTGGACCTGGATGGTGAAGATGCGGGGCGCATAGGCCGAGAGCTCGGCCCGGGGACGGGGGAGGTGGGCGTCCATCTCCTCCAGCACGCTCAGGCGCGCCTCCCGGGCCTGAGAGAGGGCCTCCCGCACGATGGCGGGGTCGAGCCCCTTGAGCTTGATGTCCATCTGGAGGGCGGTGATCCCCTCCCGGGTGCCCGCAACCTTGAAGTCCATGTCCCCCAGGTGGTCCTCCAGCCCCATGATGTCGGTCAGGATGGCCACCCGGCCGCTGGCGGGGTCCTGGATGAGGCCCATGGCGATGCCGGCCACGGCCGCCCGCACGGGCACGGCCGCGTCCATGAGGGCGAGGCTCGTGCCGCACACGGTGGCCATGGAGGAGGAGCCGTTGCTCTCCAGGATCTCCGAAACCACCCGGATGGTGTAGGGAAACTCCTCGTGCTCGGGGAGCACCCCCGCCACCGCCCGGGAGGCGAGGGCGCCGTGGCCGATCTCCCTCCGGCCGGGGCCCCGCATCATCTTCGCCTCCCCCACGCAGAAGGGGGGGAAGTTGTAGTGGAGCAGGAACTGGCGGTAGGCCTTGCCGTCCACGTTGTCGAGCTTCTGCTCGTCCTCGGAGGTCCCCAGGGTGATGGTCACGAGCGCCTGCGTCTCCCCCCGGGTGAAGAGGGAACTGCCGTGGACGCGGGGCAGGACGCCCGTCTGGATGCTGATGGGGCGGATGTCCTTAAGGCCCCGGCCGTCAGCCCGGAGGCCTTCATCCAGGATGAGCCGACGGAATTCCTCGTACTCCACCTTCTCATAGAGGGCCTTCACCTCCTTGGCCTGGCGGGGGTCCCCCTCGGGGATAAGCTCCGCCACCAGGTCCCGGGCGATGGCCCGCATGGCCTCCTGGCGGGCGCCCTTCTCGGGGATGCGGACCGCCTCCCGGATCCGGGGGGTGCAGAACTCCCGCACCGCGCGCGGCAGCTCCTCGTCCTCGGCCGCGGGCGGGAGTTCCCGCTTGGGCTTGCCCACCTCGGCGCGCATCTCCTCCTGGAGGCGGATGAGCTCGCGGATGACCCCCTGGCCGAGCTCGAAGGCCTGGAGGAAAACCTCCTCGGGAAGCTGGAAGGCGCCCGCCTCGACCATCACGATGCCGTCTTTGACCCCCGCCAGCACGACGTTGAGGTCCCCCGCCTCCTGCTCGCTCAGGGTGGGGTTCACCACCAGCTCCCCGCCCACGCGCCCCACTCGCACAGCCGCCACCGGACCGGCGAAGGGGATGTCCGAGAGGGTGAGGGCGGTCGAGGCGCCGTTGATGGCCAGCACGTCGGTGTCGTTCTCCCGGTCGAAGGAGAGGACCATGTTGACGAGCTGGGTCTCGCAGCGGAACCCCTTGGGGAAAAGGGGGCGCAGGGGGCGGTCGATGAGGCGGCAGGCGAGGATCTCACGCTCGGTGGGCCGGCCCTCCCGCTTGAAGAAGCCGCCGGGGATCCGCCCCGCGGAGTACATCCCCTCCCGGTACTCCACGGTGAGGGGGAAGAAGTCGATGCCCTCCCGCCCCTCGCCCGAGGCCACCGCGGTGGAGAGCACCACCGCGTCCCCGTAGCGCACCACCACCGCACCGTCCGCCTGCTTGGCCATGAGCCCCGTCTCGAAGCTCAGGGTCCGACCGTGGATCTCGATCTCGCGACGACAAATCATTCCGTCCTGCCTCCGGAAGCTGGCCGGGTCGCCTAGCGGCGGATCCCCAGCCGCTCGATGATGGCCCGATAGCGCTCGACGTTGGTCCGCTTCAGGTAGTCCAGCAGCCGGCGGCGCTGACCGACCATCATGAGCAGCCCCCGTCGGGAGTGGTGGTCCTTTTTGTGCTGCTTGAAGTGCTCGGTCAGGTGGCTGATGCGCTCGCTCAGGAGGGCGATCTGGACTTCGGGGGAGCCGGTATCCGCCTCGTGAAGGCGGAAGGATTGGACTACTCCTGTCTTCGTTTCCTTGTCGAGGGGCATAGCACCGTTGACCTCCTCTCCCACATCTCCTCTCATCTCCACTCTCTCTATCAATTGGGCAATTCTAGGGGAAAAGGGGAGCCCTGTAAAGGGGGCCGGGACCTTTTCTAGCGCCGCAGGAGGCGGACCGGCTGCAGGGCCGGCCGGGAGGGAGGGGGGGGAGGCCCCTCCGGCGCATCCTCCAGGGCGAAGAGCGAGCGCGCCACCCCCACCCGCCCCCCCCCCGCATCCCCCACCCGGAGGAGGGCGCCCAGGCTCGCCAGGTCGGCCGACCTCACGGGGGCCCCCTGGGCGAAGCGCTCCACCCCCTGCCGCGTCGCCACCGCCCGGGGGAGGTGCCCCAGGGCCGCCTCCAGGCCCACCAGCGCCTCGCCGAGCCGACCCTCCCGCGCCAGAGCATTAAACCCCTCCAGGGTGTGGGCATCTTCCAGGCGGAAGGGGCCGAGCTGCATCCGCACCAGCCCCACCAGGTGGCCGCCCGCCCCCTGGCGCTCGCCCAGGTCGTGGCACAGGGTGCGGATGTAGGTCCCGCGGCTGCAGGTGACCTCAAAGGTGAGAAATTCCCCCTCGAGGGCGAGCAGCTTGATCCGGCGGATGCTCACCCGCCGGGGCTCCCGCTCCACCACCCGCCCCTCCCGGGCCAGCTCGTGGAGGCGGGCTCCACCCCGGCGCAGGGCGCTGAACATGGGGGGCACCTGCTCCAGCTCCCCCACGAAGCCCGCCAGCAGGGCCTCGGCCGCCTCCCGGTCGAGCCCCCGAAGGGGTCGCACCTCCAGCACCTCCCCCGAGGCGTCCTGGGTGTCGGTGACTACGCCGAAACGCATGGTGGCCCGGTAGGTTTTCTCGCACTCCAGCAGGAAGGGGAAAAGCCGCGTGGCGAGCCCCACGCACACGGGGAGCACCCCCCGGGCGTCGGGGTCCAGGGTGCCGGCGTGGCCCACCTTCGTCCGGTGGACCGACGTTCGGTGGACCGACGTTCGGTGGGCCGAGTGGGCGGCGAGGAGGCGCCGCACCCGGGCCACCGCCTCGTGGGAGGTGATGCCCGGGGGCTTGTCGAGGTTGAAGATGCCGTCCAAGGCCGCCCTTAGTGGGGCACCCCAACGCGCTGGCGCGTTGGGGACCCCTAGGGGGCACCCCCTCCCAGGCCCCGGAGGAGGCGCTGGACGCGGTCTCCCTCGGCGAGGGAATGGTCGGGGATGAAGACAAGAGATGGGATGCGCCGCAGGCGCAGGCTCTTTCGCAGGCTCGCCCGCAGGAAACCCCGGGCGCTCTCGAGGCCCTGGAGAGCCTCCTCAAGGCCCTCGAGGGCGCCCAAACGGCTGAAGTAGACCTTGGCGTGCTGGAGGTCTTCGCTCACCTGCACGCGGGTGAAGTGCACCCCCCTGAGCCGGGGGTCCTTGGCCCCGCGAAGGAGGAGGGAGGAGAGCTCCCGCAGCAGCAGCCCCCCCACCCGCTCTGCTCGCCCGCCCATGGCGCCCCTCAGAGGATCTCGATCTCGTAGTCGACCAGCTCCGCCAGGTGCATGGCCTCCACCTCCTGCAGCACCCGCTGGAGCTGCTGGTTGAGGTGGCGGCCATCCCCGCTCACCGCGCTCACACCCAGCTGGCAGCGCTGCCACAGGTCGTGGCAGTCCACCTCGGCCACCGAGACGTTGTGCCGGTTGCGGAGCCTCATCACGATGCTCTTCACCACCTGGCGCTTGTCCTTCAGGGAGCGGCTGGCCGGGATGTGGAGGTCGAGGGTGAGGAGGCCGACGGCGGCCATGGCGCTAGAGCTTTCGGGCGACCAACTCGACCGTGTAGGGCTCGATGGTGTCGCCCTCCTTGATGTCCTGGAACTTCTCGATCCCGATCCCGCACTCGTAGCCCTGGCCCACCTCGTTCACGTCCTGCTTGAAGCGGCGCAACGAGGCCACCCTGCCCTCGTAGATGACCACGCTGTCCCGGACGAGCCGCACGCGGGAGCCTCGCTGGACCGCCCCGTCGGTGACGTAGCATCCGGCCACCTTCCCCACCCGGGGGATGTGGAACACCTGGCGCACCTCGGCGTGGCCGAGGACCGTCTCCCGGGCGGTGGGCTCCAGGATTCCCTCCAGGGCAGCCTTCACGTCGTTGAGGGCGTCGTAGATGACCGAGTAGGTGCGGATCTCCACCCCCTCCTTGACGGCGAGGTCGGCCGCGTTGAGGGTGGGTCGGACGTTGAAGCCGATGACGATGGCTTCGGAGGCCGACGCCAGCAGGATGTCGGTCTCGCTCACCGCCCCCACGGAGCCGTGGATGACCTTGACCTGCACCTCCTCGTTGCCCAGCTTCTCGAGCGCGTCCCGCAGCGCCTCCACGCTCCCCTGGACGTCCACCTTGATGATGAGGCTGAGCTCCTTGACCTTGCCCTCCTTCACCTTGCTGAAGACCTCGTCGAGCTTCACGCGGCTAGCCGCGGTGAGGCCCTGGAGGCGCTGGCGCTGCTGGCGCCGGGCGCCGACCTCCCGGGCCGCCCTCTCATCGGAGAGGGCCATGAAGGCGTCGCCCGCCTGGGCGACGCTGGAGAAGCCCAGCA
>JBHIBR010000169.1:0-4871 GCA_046759145.1 Nitrospinota bacterium
ACGTCCCGGAGGATACCCCCCACCCCCGTCGCGGCCCCCTGATAGGGCTCGATGAAGGAGGGGTGGTTGTGGCTCTCCATCTTGAAGGCGAGGGCCCAGCCATCCCCGATGGAAACCACCCCTGCATTCTCCCCCGGTCCCTGGAGGACGCGGGCTCCCGAGGTGGGAAGGCGTTTCAGGTGGAGGCGGGAGCTCTTGTAGGAGCAGTGCTCGCTCCACATGGCGGAGAAGATGCCGAGCTCCACCCGGTTGGGCGCCCGGCCGAGGGCCGCCGCGATGCGCTCGAACTCCTCCCGGCTCAGCCCGTGGTCGAGGGCGAGCTCGAGGGTGGCGGGAGCGTCCATCAGGCGCCCACCCGCTCCAGGGCGGAGCGGAACACCACGAGGCCGTCGGCCGAACCCAGGGCAGACTCGGCCGCCCGCTCGGGGTGGGGCATCATGCCGAGGACGTTGCCCTCCCGGTTGCAGATGCCCGCGATGTGGGCGAGGGAGCTGTTGGGGTTGGCCTCATCCCCCAGGCCGCCCCCGGGGTCGCAGTAGCGGAAGACCACCTGGTCGTTCGCCTCGAGAGCGCGCAGCGTCCTGGGGTCGCACACATAGCACCCCTCGGCGTGGGCGATGGGCATGTGGAGCACCTCCCCGGGGCGGAGGGCCGCGGTGAAGGGGGTACGGGCGGTCTCGACGCGGATGTGCACATCGGAGCAAATGAAACGCAGGGTGCGGTTGCGGACGAGGGCGCCCGGGAGGAGCTTCGCCTCGCACAGGACCTGGAAACCGTTGCAGATGCCGATGACCACGCCCCCCTCCCCCGCGAAGCGCTCCACCGCCCTCATGATGGGGGAGAAGCGGGCGATGGCCCCCGCGCGGAGGTAATCCCCGTAGGAGAACCCCCCCGGCAGCACCACGCAGTCGAAGCCCGCGAGCGAGCGCTCCTTGTGCCAGACGAACTCGACGGGCGCGTCGAGGACGTGCTTGACCACGTGGTAGCAGTCGTGGTCGCAGTTGGAACCCGGGAAAACGACGACGCCGAATCGCATGGGGCACCCTCGGGGGGGAGCGGGCGAACGGGCCGGGCGAATGGTATGGGCGCTAGTGGGAGAGCTCCACGCGGTAGTCTTCGATGACGGGGTTGGCCAGGAGCTCCCGGCACATGGCCTCCACCTCCCGGGCGAGCTCCTCGGGGTCGCCGTCCGAGAGGTCGATCTCGATGAACTTCCCCACCCGCACCCCCCGGACGGAGGCGTGGCCGAGGGTCTTGAGCGCGCCCTCCACCGCCGCCCCCTGGGGGTCCAGCACGCCGGGCTTGTAGGTCACGTAGACGTGGGCGCGGGGCATGGTCCCTCCTAGCCCAGCACCCGCTGGCACACCTCCTGGTAGGCCTCCTCCACCCCTCCCAGGTCGCGCCGGAAGCGGTCCTTGTCCAGGACGCGGCGGGTCTCGCTGTCCCAGAGGCGGCAGGTGTCGGGGGTGATCTCGTCGCCCAGGAGCAGTTCCACTCGGTCATAGAAAGGAGGCAGCCGCTCCGCCGTGCCTTCTCCGCCTCCGCGGGTCCGGTAGCGGCCGAATTCCACTTTGAAGTCCACCAGTAATATGCCCCGCTCGTCGAAGAATTCCTGCAAGATGGCGTTCACCTCGAGGGCCCGGTGCCTGATCTCCTCCATTTCCCTCCCGTTCGCCCACCCGGAGGCGAGGATGCGCTCTACGTTCACCTCAGGATCACCGAGCGCGTCATTCTTGTAATAAAACTCGACTTTAGGGCAGGGGAGCTCCTCCCCCTCCGGTTTCCCCAGCCGCTTGGCCAGGCTCCCCGCCACGACGTTCCGCACCACCACCTCGACTGGAATCATCTGGAGCCTCTTGACCACCATCTCCCGGTCGGAGAGGGTCCCGACATAGTGGGTGGGGACGCCCTTCTCCTCGAGGTGCCTGAAGAGGCGGTCGGAAATGCGGTTGTTCAGGACGCCCTTCCCCTCGATGGTCCCCCGCTTGAGGGCGTTGAAGGCGGTGGCGTCGTCTTTGAAATGCTGGATGAGGAGCGAGGGGTCGTCCGTGGCGTAAAGGATTTTCGCCTTCCCCTCGTAGAGCTTCTCGCGCTTCTCCATCTCTCCTCCCCTTCCCGGGCGAAAACCCTCCCCTACCACTATAGCACAGCGGGGGAGCCTCGGGGCTAGCCCCCTTGGCCCCCCTCGCCGAACACCCGCCCGAAGATCCGGTCTACGTGCCGCATGTAGGGCTCCAGGCGGAAGCAGGCTTCGAGCTCCGCCCGGGTGAGGCGGCGCCCCACTTCGGCGTCCTGCTCGAGGAGCGCCCGGAAATTTTCGGCGCCCTCCCACGCCCGCATGGCAGTCGCCTGGACGATGCGGTAGGCGGCTTCGCGGCTCATCCCTTTGCGGATGAGGGCCAGGAGCACCTGCTGGCTGAAGAGGAGGCCTCCCCCGGCCTCCAGGTTCTCCCGCATCCGTTCGGGGCGGATGACCCAACCCTCGATGAGCTCAGCCAGCTTGGCAAGCATGTAGTCCACCAGGATGGTGGAGTCGGGCAGGATGATGCGCTCGACCGAGGAGTGGCTGATGTCGCGCTCGTGCCAGAGGGGGACGTTCTCCAGGGCGGCCTGTGCGTGCGATTGGACGACGCGCGCAAGCCCGCAGAGCTGCTCCGCCGTCACGGGGTTCCGCTTGTGGGGCATGGCGGAGGAGCCTTTTTGGGCCTCTCCGAAGGGCTCCTCCGCCTCCCGGACCTCGGTCCGCTGGAGGTGGCGCAACTCGGTGGCGATCTTGGCGATGGTGGCGGCGATGAGCGAGAGTGCCAGGACGTACTCGGCGTGCCGGTCCCGCTGGATGATCTGGCTCGAGGCGGGAGCGGGCCTGAGGCCGAGCCGCTTGCAGACCTCCTCCTCCACCTCGGGCGGGAGGTGGGCGTAGTTCCCCACCGCGCCCGAGAGTTTCCCCACCCGGACGGACTCCCTCGCCCGCTCCATCCGCGCGATGTGTCTTCCCACCTCGTCATACCAGAGGGCGAGCTTGTGGCCGAGGCTCATGGGCTCGGCGTGCACCCCGTGGGTGCGGCCGGCCATGGGGGTGAGCTTGTGCTCGAAGGCCCGCCGCCGGAGCGCCTCCCGGAGGCGGGAGAGGTCCTCGAGGATCAGGTCCGCCGCCTCCACGAGCTGGAGGGCGAGGCCCGTGTCGAGCACGTCCGAGGAGGTGAGCCCCAGGTGGATGTAGCGGGCGCTCTCGCCCACGTGCTCGGAGAGGTTTTCGAGAAAAGCCACCACGTCGTGGCGCAGCGTCTTCTCGAGCTCGGCCACCCGATCCGGGTCGAAGCGGGCCTTGAGACGGATCTCCCGGCCCGCCTCTTTGGGGATCTCGCCTCGCTCGGCGAGCACATCGCAAACGGCGAGCTCGACCTCGAGCCACTTTTGCATCTTCGCCCGCTCCTCCCAGATGCGGGCCATCGGGGGGCGGCTGTAGCGCGGGATCACAGCGCAGTCACCTCGTTGAAGAGGGGGGAGCCGGGCGCGAGGGCGGGGCCCACCGCATCTTGTTCGGCCACCACGAGCCGGGCCGGGTGACCCCCGAGCGCTCGCTCCGCCTCGGCGCGGGCGAGCTCGGGGGTGTTGTTCTCCTGGGAGAGGTGGGCGAGCACCACGAACTCGAGATCCGCCCCCTTCACCCCGGCGAGGAGGGAGGCCGCATCGGGGTTGGAGAGATGGCCGAGCTTCGAGCGGATGCGCTGCTTCACGTGCCAGGGGTAGGAGCTCCGCTGGAGGCGCTCGAGGTCGTGGTTGAACTCCACAATGAGGCCGACCAGACCGGCGCACTTACTCCCCACCAGGCGGGTCGCAAAGCCCATGTCCGTCGCGAGGCCCACCCGGGCCCCTTCGCTCTCCAGCACAAATCCCACCGGCTCCACCGCATCGTGGGACACGCTGAAGGGATCGAGGCGCACCCCGGCGAGGGCGAAAGGGGTCCCCGGCTCGAAGTGATGGACCTCGGGGAGGTCCCCCAGGAGGCCTGCGCAGGCGGCATGGGTGCCCGGGGCGAGGTAGATGGGAAGCCCGTAGTGGCGGGCGAGCTGTCCTGTGCCCCGGATGTGGTCGATGTGCTCGTGGGTGAGCACCAGGCCCGAGAGGGCCGAAGGCCTCGCCCCCGCCGCGGCGAGCCTGCGCTCGAGCTGCCGGGCGCTCAAGCCGGCGTCCACCAGGAAGGACCCGCCGGGCCCTTCCACCAGGAGGGAGTTGCCGGCGCTCCCGCTGGCCAGGAGACGCAGCCTCATCCGCTAGTTCCCCCCGAGCCGACCTTCGAGGGCCCGGCAGAGGGCGTGGAGGAGGAGGCCGTGGACCTCCTGGATGAGGGCGGTATCCCGGGCGGGGACGATGAGGGCCACCTCCACCGCATCCCGGATGGTCCCCCCCTCACCACCCAGCAGCCCGACGGTCCGCGCCCCCTGCTTCCTCCCGGCGAGGCACGCCCGGCGGACGTTCTCGCTCCGGCCGCTCGTGCTCAGGGCGAGGAGCGCGTCCCCGGGCCGAGCGAGAGCTTGGACCTGGCGGGCAAAGATTTCCTCGAAGGCGTAATCGTTCCCCAGGGCCGTGAGGGCTGAGCCGTCCGTCGAGAGCGAGAGGGCGGGGAGGGCTCTTCGCTCCCGCTCGAAGCGGCCGACGAGCTCGGCCGCGAAGTGCTGGGCCTGGGCGGCGCTGCCCCCGTTCCCGAAGGCCAGGACTTTTCCGCCTCCTTCCAGCGCGCCGGCCAGGAGCTCGAGGGCCCCTGGGGCGGCGGCAAGCCAGGCGCCCTCGGCCAGCTCGCCCAGCTGCCGGCCACGCTCTCGAAGGTATCCTCGCGCGTCGAGCATCCTCGGCCGGGTTGCCTCCCGGGC